>NZ_JARQTO010000011.1:0-4757 GCF_029577735.1 Exercitatus varius
GCGTGTCGTATTCTACGTGCGAGGTATTGATGGTGATACCGCGCGCTTTTTCTTCCGGCGCGTTGTCGATTTGGTCGAATGCGCGAGCCGCACCGCCGTAGTGTTTCGCTAATACGGTAGTGATTGCTGCGGTTAAAGTTGTTTTACCGTGGTCAACGTGGCCGATTGTACCCACGTTTACGTGCGGTTTTGTACGTTCAAATTTTTCTTTAGACACTTTTCAGTTTCCTTTTGTTATTCCCCAAAAGTGCGGTACAAATTTGGGGAGTTTTTGTTAAAAATAAAATTATTTACGACGCGCTTCAATGATTGCATCTGCAATATTTTTCGGTGCTTCGGCATATTTCAATGGTTCCATTGAGTATGATGCGCGACCTTGAGTTTGTGAACGCAAGTCCGTTGCATAACCGAACATTTCTGATAATGGAACTTCAGCATTGATTTTAACTGCGAAATCAGTTGCCTCTTGACCACTAACCATTGCGCGGCGGCGACTTAGGTCACCGATTACGTCACCTACATATTCAGGTGGCGTTTCTACTTCAACTTTCATGATTGGCTCAAGTAATACCGGATTCGCTTTAGCAAACGCCGCTTTAAATGCAATTGACGCCGCTAATTTGAACGCTAACTCAGATGAGTCCACATCATGGTATGAACCGAAGTGTAAACGTACACCGATATCAACTACAGGATAACCTGCCAGAGGACCGGATTTAAGCTGTTCCTGAATACCTTTATCTACCGCAGGAATGTATTCCCCAGGAATCACACCACCTTTGATTTCATTTACAAACTCATAACCCGGACCTTCCGGATCTAATGGATATAAGTCAATCACCACATGACCATATTGACCGCGACCACCAGATTGTTTTGCGTGTTTACCTTCTACATCGTTTACACGCGTACGAATTGTTTCACGGTAAGATACTTGCGGTTTACCGATGTTAGCTTCCACTTTGAATTCACGTTTCATACGGTCAACGATGATATCTAAGTGTAACTCACCCATACCGGAAATGATAGTTTCGCCTGATTCTTCATCGGTGTGAACCCGGAATGAAGGGTCTTCCTGAGCCAAACGACCTAATGCGATACCCATTTTTTCCTGGTCAGCTTTAGTTTTCGGCTCAACCGCAACGGAAATAACCGGTTCAGGGAATTCCATACGTTCAAGAATAATCGGCGCATTTTGATCACATAATGTATCACCGGTACCTACATCTTTCAATCCGATTGCCGCTGCAATATCACCGGCACGAACTTCCTTGATTTCTTCACGTTTATTCGCGTGCATTTGTACAATACGGCCGAAACGTTCACGTTTTTGTTTCACTGAATTGTAAACGGTTGCACCAGACTCAACCACGCCCGAATATACACGGAAGAAAGTTAAGTTACCTACGAATGGATCCGTTGCAATTTTAAATGCTAATGCTGCAAACGGTTCGTCATCGCTAGCATGACGTTCACCTTCGGTTTCATCCTCATTGATACCTTTAATAGCAGGAATATCGGTTGGAGACGGTAAGTACTCAACAACTGCGTCAAGCATTGCCTGAACACCTTTATTTTTAAAGGCGGAACCGCAAGTTACAAGAATAATTTCAGTCGCCAATACGCGTTGACGTAATGCGCCTTTAATTTCCTCTTCCGTTAAATCTTCACCGCCTAAGTATTTTTCCATTAACTCTTCTGAAGATTCGGCCGCAGCTTCAACCAGGTTGTTACGCCATTCTTCGCAAATATCGACCATATCCGCCGGAATGTCATCATAAGTAAATGTCATACCCTGATCTTCTTCATTCCAGTTGATCGCTTTCATTTTAACCAAGTCAACCACACCTTTGAAACTATCTTCGGCGCCGATTGGTAGTTGTAGAGGAACCGCATTCGCCCCTAAACGTGTTTTTAACTGTTCAACAACACGCAGGAAGTTTGCACCGGTACGGTCCATTTTATTTACGAACGCAATGCGCGGCACGTGATATTTGTTCGCCTGACGCCATACTGTTTCAGATTGAGGTTGAACACCGCCAACCGCACAGTAAACCATTACCGCACCATCAAGAACACGCATTGAGCGTTCTACTTCAATAGTGAAGTCAACGTGTCCCGGAGTATCGATAACGTTGATACGGTGTTGAGGGAATTGTTGTGACATACCAGACCAGAATGCGGTTGTTGCCGCAGAAGTAATGGTAATACCACGTTCCTGTTCCTGTTCCATCCAGTCCATCGTTGCCGCACCGTCGTGCACTTCACCGATCTTATGACTTACGCCTGTATAGAACAAGATACGCTCTGTAGTTGTTGTTTTACCCGCATCAATATGCGCACTGATACCAATATTACGGTATCTTTCAATAGGGGTTGTACGAGCCATTATTATTACCTTGTTTGGGTTTAATATTGAATTTTTTTATATGGGTAAGGCTTCATCGCAAAAATGAGATGAAGCCCTTCATTAAAATCGCTAACCGATTACCAACGGAAGTGAGCAAATGCTTTGTTTGCTTCTGCCATACGATGTACATCTTCACGTTTTTTAACTGCCGCACCTTTATTGTCAGCTGCATCAGATAATTCATTTGCTAAACGTAAAGCCATCGATTTATCACCACGTTTACGTGCGGCTTCAACAATCCAACGCATTCCCAATGCATTGCGACGAGTAGGACGGACTTCAACCGGTACTTGATAAGTTGAACCACCAACACGACGAGATTTAACCTCGACAGTTGGGCGTACATTTTCTAATGCGACTTCAAATGCATCTAACGCATCTTTCCCGGTGCGTTGAGCCAAAGTTTCCAGCGCATTATAAACGATTGATTCTGCGATAGATTTTTTACCATCTACCATTAAAACATTAATAAATTTTGCAAGTAATTCTGAACCGAACTTCGGATCTGGAAGAATTTTGCGAGGTTCAATACGACGACGACGTGGCATTGTAAGTTTCTCCGATATTTATTCAGGATAATCCAAAACTACAGATAACTGGAGTTTAGGTTTAAATATTTAAATTTAGACGTTTGGCCTTACTTAACGGAGAACCATTAAGCTTTAGGACGTTTAACGCCGTATTTAGAGCGTGCTTGTTTACGATCTTTAACGCCCGCACAGTCAAGTGCGCCACGTACGGTGTGATAACGCACACCCGGTAAGTCTTTAACACGACCGCCACGGATAAGCACAACGCTGTGCTCTTGAAGGTTGTGACCTTCACCGCCGATATAAGAGGTTACTTCATAACCGTTGGTTAAACGAATACGACATACTTTACGTAATGCGGAGTTCGGTTTTTTAGGTGTAGTAGTGTATACACGAGTACACACGCCACGTTTCTGCGGACAAGCCTCTAATGCAGGAACGTTGCTTTTTACAACCTTTTTCACACGCGGTTTGCGTACTAATTGGTTGATAGTTGCCATTAAATTAAGCTCCAGTTTTAATAAAAATTCTAAAAGAATGAGTGTTACTTAAAGATCTATCTTATAAAAAATAGACGGCAAATTCTAAACATTAATATAATGCATGTCAAGATTTAACCGTCTACTGCTTTTATCTTCAGTTAATTTTTATGGCTTTCAACCCTTCTCTGGCAAGAATCTCATTCAGTTTTACACCAATATCTTCCTTTTCTTTATTCGTTATCAATAGGAAGTTACGATTTTGTAACGCACCAACAAATTTCCATAATACGGTAATAGAAAGTAACATCCCGGATTTGATTAATTCCACATAAGCCTCAATGGCACCTTTTTCGCGGAATTCACTAACCGTAAGTATCCCGACTTTAGCTAACATCCGTTCATGTTTTATCGTTAAATTCGGTAAATCTTTAATAGTTATTTGCTTGGTTAAGCCTAAAGTCTTCTTTCCGTCTTTAGCCTGTTCAATGGATAATTCAACAAATCTCTTATAAAGTGCCTCATCGTTTTTGATTTTATCTGACACATGATAATATTTCGGTCCCTTCCGCATATTATTTCTCGGAATATATGCCCACGGATAAGAACCGTGAGCTAACAATTCATCAATCAAATCACCATCAGCTTTCAGGTACAATTCCCGTTTTTGATAAATCGCAAACATCGTTCCGTCATAAAAAATTCCGTGCCCAATAAATAAGGGTCTCGATGTGACGTCACTGTTTAATAAACGACGTAGTAATGCAAGAATTTCAGCTGTGTTTTCTGTTTGTTGTGTCATAGAATAATAGTTCCTTCTAATTATATTAATAATGATGTTAGGAGAACTTTTTATCTGAAAAATAATTTTCTGCCAATAGACAAAATCAAATTTTGGAATCTACATCACAAAAATATCATCTAATTGGTTTAAATTTGTTCACTCTTATTAAATGCCACCTCCACAAAAACTTTATTGTCACATTAAATATAAATGATTTTGACTAAAAAGCAGTATTACTACCCCACGATCACGCACGGACTTTTATCCAAATAACCCAATAATAATTCTGTCTTTCTTAAAATTTCTTTACTAAAACACAAAAACCCCGGCTCATTTCTGAACCGGGGTTCCCTTCGCTAAAATAATACCTGGCGGTGTCCTACTCTCACATGGGAAATTCCCACACTACCATCGGCGTTACGGCGTTTCACTTCTGAGTTCGGCATGGGGTCAGGTGGGACCTCCGCACTCTCGCCGCCAGGATAATTCTGTCTCCCCACACGCCAAAGTGCGGGCGATTTTTTCAATGTTTTTTCTTTCGCGTCTTTCTCTCT
>NZ_JARQTO010000012.1:0-191984 GCF_029577735.1 Exercitatus varius
TTTGAACGTTGGCTTTGCCAACGGTGGCGAAGCCATAAGTAATCGCACCGGCGATTACGCATAAAAAACGTGATATTTTTTCAACCCTGAAAATGACCTACAAACAACACGTTCAATTATAAGGCATAATTTTGCTATGCAGGCTAAAAATTTGCAAACAAGCGGAATAAAAATGAATTGAGAAAGGAAGTTCAGATGAAAAATTAAGATGGCGCACCCGAAAGGATTCGAACCTTTGACCGCTCGGTTCGTAGCCGAGTACTCTATCCAGCTGAGCTACGGGTGCGTATGGATTTTAATTCGTTATTTTAAATTCTCGACCATTTAACTTATAGAGTAAAGCTAAATGGCGCACCCGAGAGGATTCGAACCTCTGACCGCTCGGTTCGTAGCCGAGTACTCTATCCAGCTGAGCTACGGGTGCAGAATCAAATTAATCAAATTAAATCGTAACAGACAAACAAAATGGCGGTGAAAGAGGGATTCGAACCCTCGATGGAGTTTTTGACCCCATACTCCCTTAGCAGGGGAGCGCCTTCAGCCAGCTCGGCCATCTCACCGCAATCGGTTTGTGGGCCGTATGATACGGATTTCTGAGATGAAGTCAAACGCTTTTTACAAAAAAATACCCGTTTGACTAAATCCTCTACAATTTCGCTTTGGATTGCGCCAGGATAGCGCGCAGATTGGCAATATTGGCGGATGCCTTTTGCTGCTTTTGCTGTTCCGTCATCGGCGGTTTATCCCTTTCCCACAATACGTCGTCCTGCGGCAACTCCAGCAAGAAACGGCTAGGTTCGGGTTTAATCAGTTCGCCGTATTGACGACGTTCTTTGCATAAAGTAAAACGCAACGTCCGTTGCGCGCGGGTAATGCCTACATATGCCAAACGACGTTCTTCCTCGATATTATCTTCATCAATGCTGGTTTGGTGCGGCAGCAATCCTTCCTCCATGCCGACTAAAAACACGTGGGGAAATTCCAAACCTTTAGACGCATGCAAAGTCATCAACTGGACCTGATCGCTTTCGTCTTCATCTTCAGCGCGTTCCAGCATATCGCGTAAGGTCAGACGCGTTACCACCTGATCCAGCGTCATCGGCTCATTATTATCGTCGCCTTGCAGCATGCCGCTCACCCATTCGAACAGCGTGGCGACGTTTTTACTTTGCATTTCCGCCGCTTTCGGGCTAACGGCATTTTCATACAAATATTCTTCGTAATGAATTTGCGTCAGCATGCGTTTTACCGCCCGTTCGGGTTCGGAACGCAGTAATTCGTCATTCAATTCCACCATCCAGCGGGCAAAATTCTGCAACGCATTATAAGCCTTCGGCGTCACACGATGAATTAAATCAAAGTCAAAAACGGCTTCAAACAGGCTGATATGCTTCTCATGCGCCAACATACCCAGTTTTTCCAGTGTCGCCGTGCCGATTTCCCGTTTCGGCGTATTGATAATGCGAAGCAGCGCCGCATCGTCGTCCTGATTCACCAATACGCGCAAATACGCCATCATATCTTTAATTTCCGTACGGCTGAAAAAAGACGTTCCGCCGGAAATTCTATAAGGAATGCGGTTTTGTATCAGTACTTTTTCCAGCAAACGGGATTGATGGTTACCGCGATACAAAACGGCATAATCCTTATATTTGGTTTTATGAGAAAAACGGTGGGCAATCAGTTCCGCCGCCACGCGTTCCGCTTCGTGCTCTTCATTGTTCGCTTCAATAACCTGCAGCGGCTCGCCTTCACCCAGATTCGAGAACAATTTCTTCTCGAACACATGAACGTTATTATCAATCAGAATGTTGGCGCAATGCAAAATCCGTTGCGTAGAGCGATAATTCTGTTCTAATTTGATCACCTTCAAATCGGGGAAATCATCGCGCAGACGCACCATATTCTGCGGTCGCGCTCCGCGCCAGGAATAAATGGACTGATCGTCATCCCCTACCACGGTAAAATGTGCCCGCTTACCCACCAGCAGTTTGATCAATTCGTACTGGCTGGTGTTTGTGTCCTGATATTCGTCCACCAGCAAATATTTAATTTTCGTTTGCCATTTCGACCGCACTTCTTCGTTTTGTTTAAACAATAACGTAGGCAACATGATTAAATCGTCAAAATCCAAAGCGTTATAAGCGCGAATCTGATTGGCATAACGGGCATAACAACGGGCAAAAACCTGCTGTTTTTGATCTTTCGCCAACGCCTGCGCCTGTTCCGGCAGAATCAAATCGTTTTTCCAATTGGAAATTTGCATCGTCAGTTCGCGCAGCAAATCTTTGTCTTCCTGCAAATAATCGGCGGTCAGCTCTTTTAACAACGCCGTTTGATCCTGTTCGTCAAGTAGCGTCATATTGGCTTTAAAGCCCAAATGTTTATACTCGCGTTTAATGATATCGAAACCTAAGGTGTGAAACGTAGAAACGATCAAACCTTTGGTTTGCGCTTTACCGATGGAATGTGCGACCCGTTCTTTCATTTCCCGCGCCGCTTTATTGGTGAACGTCACGGCGGCGATTTGGCGCGGCAAATAACCGCACTTGCCGATAAGATAAGAGATTTTATTAATAATCACGCGGGTTTTGCCGGAACCCGCGCCCGCCAGCACTAAACAAGGTCCGGAAGTGAATTCAACGGCGGTTTGTTGTTGAGGATTTAATTTCATTCTTGTTGCGACCAAACGTAAGGTAACAAAGCGGTATCCAGTAAAAACGACAAAGGCAAATCCAAAATCGGCAAGCCCCATTTCTGCGCCTGCCGCCAATCGTACCGCGTGCCGTCATAAGCTTCGTATTTATCGGCAGGATTCATCAACTGTACGATTGTGCCACACCCGTTCAGCATGAAAAGTGCGGTAAAAAAAAGCAACGTTTTTTTCATATCAATAATGAGGCGGCGGGGTTTCTTCCGCCTGACTGGCAATATTCGAAGGCTGCATATCGTTCAGCTTCGTCGCCACATGGCGCAATTGCACCTGCATGCGATCAATCACAAATTGTTGTTGAACTAATGCGTGGTTTAGTTCCTCTAATAAATTGTCTTGAAATGTAATTTTCATTTCCAGTTCGGCGATTCGTTCTTCAAGATTTTGCATAATATTTTAAATAAAAGGTTGTGCATTGAGGGATAAAGCTTTACTCTAATTCAGTATTCTACCCTAATACAGAGGAAAACACAGAGGAAAAACAATGGCAAAAATTCAAAAACTCTCAGCGGTTGCATTATTAGTCGGCGCCGTTTTTATGACGACGGCCTGTAACGAAAAAGACAAAACTGCCGCGCCTGCTGCGGAAACCCAAGCCGCATCGACGGCAAATGCGGATTTGGTAAAAGATCCTTCTTACGCCGTGGGCGTGTTACTGGGTTCGGATCTGAAAGGTCTGGTAGATTCCCAAAAAGAAGTGATGAATTACGATCAGGATAAACTCGTTTCAGGCGTGAAAGATGCTCTTGCGGGGAAAGTGGATTTAACTAAAAACCAGGAATTGCAAAAAACTCTCACCGATTTAAACGAAAAACTCAGCAAAGCAACGGAAGCAAAAGCCAAAGAAGATGCGGCGAAAGCGGCCGAAGCCGCCAAACAGGCGCAAGCTGACGGCGAAAAATTCGCGGCCGAATTCAAAAAACAGGAAGGCGTGAAAGAAACCCCATCCGGTCTTTTATACCGCATTCAAACGCCGGGTGAAGGCGAAACTATCAAACCGGAAGACAGCGTAAAAGTTCACTATACCGGTAAATTACCGAACGGCACCGTATTCGACAGTTCGGTAGAACGCGGCCAACCGGCCGAATTTGCGTTAAACCAAGTTATTCCGGGTTGGACTGAAGGTCTTCAGTTAGTGAAAAAAGGCGGCAAAATCGAATTGGTCATTCCGCCGAAACTGGCTTATGGCGATCAGGATTTAGGCACCATCCCGGCAAATTCAACCTTACATTTTGATGTTGAAGTGCTTGACGTCACGCCGGCTAAAAAATAAAAAAACATAACAAAAAATGACCGCACTTTTACGGCGGTCATTTTATTTTGCACTTATAAAACCAATTCAAACACCGATTTCCGGGGATTCAATTTAAATCCTTCCATTTCCAGAATATTACGCTGTTGCTGATCCTGTTCCACCGTCAGAATATTCGACTGGGTAAAACTGACAAACTCTTTTGCCTTTTCAATCAATGCCTTATAAATATCGTTTTTATGTTTGCCGTCTTTCACGAAAATATCCGTCAACTGCCAGTAACGCTGTAATTGCAGCGAAGACAAACGCGGATAAAGCTGAATAAACCCAACGGCTTTTTCATGTTCGTTAACGGCGATAAAAAAAATGCTTTCACTGAAACGGATACGATTATTCAGAAAAGTTAAGGTACGATCGGGATTTTCCGACATGCCGTGAGCTAACCGGTATTCTTCAAATAACGGCAGAAGCAGCGCCAGATTCCATTGTTCGGCTTTGAAAATACGCATAACGGGTTCACTTAGTACAAAAATTGATTAAAAAAATATCAAAAATATGCGCCGAATTCTACCCGCTAAAGCAAAAATAATCACCAATTAGATCAAAAAATTGTAAAAAAAGCCGAAATGCCTAATAAAAATTTGGTATATTAAACGCGTTTATTTTTATTAACACGGAGATTAAAAAATATGGCATCTCGTAAACCATTAGTTATGGGTAACTGGAAATTAAACGGCAGCAAAGCGTTTACCAAAGAATTAATTGAAGGCTTAAAAACCGAATTGGCCGGCGTGGAAGGCTGCGACGTAGCCATCGCACCGCCGGTGATGTATTTGGCGGAAGCGGAAGCCGCGCTTGTCGGCAGCAAAATCGCCTTAGGTTCGCAAAACGTGGACGTAAACGTAAAAGGCGCATTTACCGGCGACATTTCCACTGAAATGTTAAAAGATTTCGGCGCGAAATACATCATCATCGGCCACTCCGAACGCCGTACTTATCACAAAGAAAGCGACGAATTCATCGCAAAAAAATTCGGTGCGTTGAAAGAAGCGGGTTTAGTTCCGGTTTTATGTATCGGTGAAACCGAAGCGGAAAACGAAGCGGGTAAAACGGAAGAAGTGGTTTCCCGCCAGATCGACGCCGTCATCAACGCCTTGGGCGTGGAAGCGTTTAACGGCGCGGTGATCGCTTACGAACCGATTTGGGCAATCGGCACCGGCAAATCCGCGACACCAGCGCAGGCACAGGCGGTGCACGCATTCATTCGCGCTCATATTGCGGCGAAATCTCAAGCGGTGGCGGATCAAGTAATCATCCAATACGGCGGTTCCGTAAACGATTCGAACGCCGCCGAGTTATTCACTCAACCGGATATCGACGGCGCATTGGTGGGCGGCGCGTCATTAAAAGCGCCGGCATTTGCAGTAATCGTGAAAGCGGCGGCAGCGGCAAAAGCTTAATGCCGGCTTAAAATCCTCTCAAAGTGCGGTGAAATTTGACCGCACTTTTTTTATCTTTATACTATCGGTAAGTTTTCCCGATTTCAGATAATCATGCGCCATTTTTACACATTCTTAATGTATCTGCTGCAGCCTTTTGTGCTGTTATTTATGCTGATTCGCAGCCTGAAAGCGCCTCAATACCGCCGGCGTTTCGGCGAACGTTACGGTTTTTACCGCAACCTTACCGCGCCGCAAGCACAAGGCGTGCTGATACATGCGGCATCGGTGGGCGAAGTGATCGCCGCGACGCCGTTAATCCGTCGCATTCAAACGGATTATCCCGAACTCGCCGTCACCGTTACCACCATGACGCCGACGGGTTCCGAGCGCGTCAAAGCCGCATTCGGCAACAGCGTCACCCACGTTTATTTGCCTTACGACTTACCTGATACCGTTGCCCGCTTCATCCGCTTCATTCGACCAAAACTTTGCATCGTCATTGAAACCGAATTATGGCCGAATCTGATCCACGGACTGCACCTTCATCAAATTCCGTTCATTATCGCCAACGCACGGCTTTCCGCCCGTTCCGCCCGCCGTTATGTCAAATTTAAAGGCGCGCTGCGGGAAATGTTAAGCGAAATCGAACTCATCGCCCCGCAGGATGAATTCAGCGAAAAACGCTATCGGGAAATCGGCTATCGGGGCAGAATCAGCCTAACCGGTAATATTAAATATGATTTGCACATCGGCGATGAATTACTCAATAAAATCAAGGAATTGAAAGCCAAAATCGGCAAGCGTCCGGTTTGGATTGCCGCCAGCACCCATCAAGGCGAAGAAGAAATCATCTTAAAATCGTACCGCACTTTGTTGCAAAAATACCCGAATTTATTGCTCGTTCTGGTGCCGCGCCATCCCGAACAGTTTAACGCGGTGGCGGAAATGATCGAAAAAGCCGGCTTTACTTACGCCCGCCGTTCCACAAACGGAACGCCTAACGCCGATACCCGGATTTTTCTGGGCGATACCATGGGTGAGCTGATGTTGCTATATGGCACGGCCGATTTGGCGTTTGTGGGCGGCAGCCTGATAAAACGGGGCGGGCATAATCCGTTGGAGCCGCTGGCGTTTAAATGTCCGGTCATCAGCGGCAAATATACCTTTAATTTTCCTGAAGTTTTTGCCAAATTAAAGCAAGTAGGCGGCGTTATTGAAATCGAGGAAAACGATGCCGTACTTTCGCAAGCGGTAACCGATCTATTAGATAATAAAACACTGCGCGAACGGCTCGCTAATGCGGGTTACACCGTGTTAACGGAAAACCGTGGCGCGTTACAACGGTTATTGGATTTATTGAAACCCTATTTAGAGAAATAATATGAAAACTGTGATTTACCCCGGCACATTTGACCCAATCACCAACGGGCATTTGGATATTATCGAACGCACGGCGGTGCTGTTTCCGCAAGTGATTGTGGCGGTGGCGGCCAGCCCGACCAAAAAACCGTTATTCGACCTGCAAGATCGCGTACGGTTAGCGGAAGAAAGCGTGGCGCATTTGCCGAATGTGCGCGTTATCGGTTTTTCCGGTTTGCTGGCGGATGCGGTGAAAGAACACGACATCACCGCCATTATTCGCGGCATGCGCACCACGATGGATTTTGAATACGAATTGCAATTAGCCCACTTAAACCGCGTACTTTCGCAGGGCGTGGAAAGCTTGTTCCTGCCGTCCACCGAGCAATGGTCTTACGTTTCGTCCACCATTGTACGGGAAATTTATCTACACAACGGCAACGTGGATCAATTCGTCCCGCCGCCGGTATTAAACGCATTAAACCGGCGCAGAAAAGCCGATGCTTAACTCACCGCGAACAAAAAGTGCGGGCAAAAATTCTTTCGTTTTTTTGACCGCACTTTACGTGATTCCATTTCTCCCTTCGGTATTAATTCCGCCACCAGGCGGCAAGCCCGATGACTGCGGCAAAAATCAGCAGCCAAACCAACTGAACTCTGGCATTTTGCTTATTTAACTCCCGATTGTGCAAACGGCGCTGTTCCAGTTTTTGTTTGTAAATTTCAAGATCCGTTGCTTTGAAAGAAAAACCGCAATGAGGACAAATTTCCGCACTTTCGCTGATTTTTCGCCGACATTCGGGGCATTTTCGTAACGCCATATTCGATTCCTTCCGTTATTTTCCGCTCGCATGGCGATAAGTTAAAAAGTAATAGCAGCTTATGGCGAGAATCGTGCAGGTTCCCATAGTCAGCAGCATCGGTTTGGCGGTATCCATTTTCATCAACGCCACCAAAGAGCCCACCGTCGCGCCCAAACCGAATCGCGTACTGCCGGCAATGGAATTCGCCGTGCCCGCCATATGGGGAAATTTTTCCAGAATCGAGGCCATGGCATTAGACGAAATCAACGGATTCGGCCCCACAAACAGCGCCACGCCTAAGGCCATCGGCCAAAACCCTAAATCAAACCACGCCACGCTAATCAAAAACAAACCGGCGCAACATTGAACGACCAAACCTATGCGCAGCATCCGCTCCGCCCCGACTTTCTGCACAAAGCGTCCGTTCGCCATAGAGGAAATCGTCATCATGGCGATATTCAGCATAAAGAAATAACCGAATTGATCCACGGGAACGCCGTACAACCCGATATACACAATGGAACCGGCGGTAAGAAAAGCGAAAATGCCGCCGAAACCTAAGCCCGAGGAAAGCATATAACCCAGCACTTCTTTTTGCTGCCACAAGGTGACAAAATTACGCGCCACAATATTCAATCGCAAAGGAATGCGGTTTTCTCGGCGATGGGTTTCCGGAATAACCAGCAGCACCAATAACGCACTCAGCAAACCCATCATACAAATCACATAAAAAATCATGTGCCAATGGAAAAATTTCACGATATAGCCGCCGATAATCGGGGCAAGCAACGGCGCAATCATGAAAATTAACGTAATAATCGACATCATTTTCGATAATTCGTTTTTGTCGAATAAATCTCGTAATAAAGCGCCGACCAACACCACCGGCGCAGAACCGAAAAAGCCCTGAGTAAAGCGAAGTGCGGTGAAATTTTGAATAGAATTTACGCCGGTTAAAATGAACGCAACCACCGCCGCCACCAGCACGCCTAATAAAATAATCGGTTTGCGTCCGTAGCTGTCTCCTACCGGCCCCCAGAATAACTGCCCGGCCGCCATGCCGAAAGTGAAGAACGTTAGCGTGTGCTGAACCTGTTCCGCATTCACCTGAAGATCCCGCGCGATATTCAGAAACGACGGCAAATACATGTCGACGCCAAGCGGTGGCAACATGGACAAAATACCGAGCGTAATAATAAACACTAAGCTCACTTTTCGTTCGCTCATAACAATGCCTCGATTTCCTGTCGGGTTAAAGGGCGAAATTCGCCTTCTGCCAGGCGGTCGTCCAGCAGCACCGGTCCGACGCGCCAGCGATGCAACGCCGCCACTTTGTTGCCTAGCGCCGCAAACATGCGTTTCACCTGATGATAACGTCCTTCGCTAATCGTTAAATTCACGTTGTAATCGTCGATAATTTCCAGCTTCGCCGGCTTTGTCGGTTCCTTTTCACCGCGCAATAAAATGCCCTGTTCGCAAGCCGCCTGATAATTGCTTTCCACCGGATCCGCCAATGTTACCAGGTAAGTTTTCTCGCAATGATGTTTCGGCGAAGTCACGCGGTGCGACCACTGTCCGTCGTCCGTTAACAGCACTAAGCCGGTCGTGTCCGCATCCAACCGCCCGGCTGTATGCAGTTTACCCGCCAGCGGATAATCAAAAAACTGATAAACCGTCGGGTAATCGCCGTCATCATGAGAGCACACGTAACCCTGCGGTTTATTCAACATGAAATACTGGAAACCCTCCAGCCATTGCAGCGGCTCGCCGTCAAACAGAATTTCATCCTGCGCCGAAACTTTCCGCGCCCCGCTTTTTTCCGCTTCCCCGTTTACCGTTACGGCGCCTTGACGAAGCGCTCTAGCGGACTGAGAACGGGTTAGGCCCGTTTGTTCCGCAATAAATTTATCCAATCTCATGATGAGCCTTTATTTTATTAACTAATTTTAGATATTTTACGCTAAAGTGCGGTGAAATTTTGTAAAATTTTTGTAAAGTGATCTATAATTCGGACGCTCAATTAATATTAACCACTCCCCCACAATCCATAAGAGGACCAATCATGTCAGATTTACGTCAACAAGCACTCGATTTCCATGAATTTCCCGTTCCGGGCAAAATTTCCGTTACGCCGACAAAACCCTTGGAAAGCCAGGGCGATTTAGCTCTCGCTTACTCTCCCGGCGTTGCCGAGCCTTGCTTAGCCATCCAACAGGATCCGGAAAAATCTTATCGTTACACGGCGCGCGGCAATTTAGTGGGTGTAATTTCCAACGGTTCCGCCGTGTTGGGATTAGGCAACATCGGCGCATTAGCGGGTAAACCGGTCATGGAAGGCAAAGGCGTTTTATTCAAAAAATTTGCCGGCGTTGACGTATTTGATATCGAAATTGACGAAAGCAATCCGGAAAAATTTGTTGAAATCGTTGCGGCGTTAGAGCCGACCTTCGGCGGTATCAATCTTGAAGACATCAAAGCGCCCGAATGTTTCTATATCGAAAAAGCGTTACGCAAACGCATGGGTATTCCGGTGTTCCACGACGACCAACACGGAACCGCCATCATCAGTTCCGCCGCCGTATTAAACGGTTTACGTCTGCAAAATAAAAAAATCGAAGACGTCAAACTGGTCGCGTCCGGCGCCGGCGCCGCCTCCATCGCATGCCTGAATTTATTAATTTCATTAGGCGTAAAACGCGAAAATATCACCGTATGCGACTCAAAAGGGGTAATCTTTGAAGGTCGCGACAACAACATGGACGAAACCAAAAAAGCCTTCACTCAAAAAGACACGGGCGCCCGCACCTTAGCGGACGCTATTCCGAATGCGGATATATTCTTAGGTTGTTCCGCCGCCGGCACATTAACGCCGGAAATGGTGAAAGCCATGGCGCCTAATCCTTTGATTCTGGCATTGGCCAACCCTAACCCGGAAATCACACCGCCGGAAGCTCAGGCCGCACGCAAAGACGCCATCGTGTGTACCGGTCGCTCGGACTATCCGAACCAGGTAAACAACGTGCTTTGCTTCCCGTTCATTTTCCGCGGCGCATTAGATGTGGGCGCAACCGAAATTAACGAAGAAATGAAAATGGCCACCGTTCGCGCTATCGCCGATTTGGCGTTGGAACAACCGACGCCGGAAGTGCTGGCGGCTTACGGTAATAAAGCGATGTCTTTCGGTCCGGAATATATCATTCCGACGGCGTTCGATTCCCGTTTAATCACCCGCATTGCACCGGCGGTTGCCAAAGCGGCGATGGACAGCGGCGTGGCAACCCGTCCGATTACGGATTGGGACGATTACGCGGCGCAACTTAAAGCATATAATCGTCGCTTAAAATAAATTTGCAAATAAACGCAATGCTCCGTTTTCACGGAGCATTTTTTTGGCAAAAATCTACATTTTTAATGATCTAAATCAATTTTGCTGTTAAAATGACCTCAATTCTTATACACACACTGAAAAAATAAGGAAACTTTATGGCTTACACATTACCTGAATTAGGCTATGCCTACGACGCTTTAGAACCTCATTTTGATGCGTTAACCATGGAAATTCACCATACTAAACATCATCAAACTTACGTCAACAACGCCAACGCGGTATTGGAATCGTCACCGGAAGCCGCAGAATTAGCGGCACAAGGCTGCCCGGGTTCCGTATTAAAAAATTTAAACAAAATCCCGGCGGACAAATTTACTGCGGCGCGTAACAACATCGGCGGTCACGCCAACCATACTTTCTTCTGGAAAAACCTGAAAAAAGGCACAACGTTACAAGGCGCCTTAAAAGACGCGATTATCCGCGATTTCGGTTCTTTCGAAGCGTTCCAGTCCGAATTCGAAAAAGCGGCGGCCGGTCGTTTCGGTTCCGGTTGGGCATGGTTAGTCTTACAGGAAAACGGCAAATTAGCGGTGGTTTCAACCGCGAACCAGGATTCTCCGTTAATGGGCAAAGAAATTGCCGGTTGCGAAGGTTATCCGATTATCGGTTTGGACGTTTGGGAACACGCTTATTATTTGAAATTCCAAAACCGTCGTCCGGACTACATTAAAGAATTCTGGAACGTGGTGAACTGGGACTTCGCAAGCGAACGTTTCGAGAAAGCAATCGCAGGCTAATCTCAAACGGCGTAAAAAACTTAACAAATTTCGACCGCACTTTTGCGGTCGGATTTCAACATAAGCAAAAGGGAGTTTAAAACTCCCTTTCTTTTATCCGCATGCCGACAAAGCCGAATTATTTATTTTTGCCTTCTTCGTATAACCATTGGGCGACCTGTTTGGCGAAATAAGTCAAAATGCCGTCCGCACCGGCGCGTTTAAAGCAAAGCAATCCTTCCATAATGCATTCTTTTTCTTTTAACCAGCCGTTTTGAATGGCGGCGCAATGCATGGCATATTCGCCGGATACCTGATACGCAAAAGTCGGCACGCCGAACGCCTCTTTTACGCGATAAACCATGTCCAGATACGGCATGCCCGGTTTTACCATCACCATATCCGCGCCTTCTGCAATATCTAACGCCACTTCCTGCAGACCTTCGTTGCCGTTGGCGGGATCCACCTGATAAGTTTTTTTGTCACCGCCTTTCAGATTGGCGGAAGAACCGACCGCGTCGCGGAACGGACCGTAATAATTCGAGGCATATTTGGCGGCGTAGGCCATAATCAGCGTATTGATGTAACCTTTTTCTTCCAACATGGCACGGATTTTGCCGATACGTCCGTCCATCATATCGCTTGGTGCGACAATATCCGCGCCGGCTTCCGCGTGAGATAACGCTTGTTTCACCAAAACCTCGCTGGTGACTTCATTCAGCACATAACCGGTTTCGTCGATAATGCCGTCCTGCCCGTGCAGCGTGTAAGGATCCAGCGCCACATCCGTTAACACGCCGAGTTCAGGATAAGCGGCCTTCAACGCGCGCACCGCACGTTGTACCAAACCGTTCGGATTGTAAGCTTCTTCCGCCATCAGCGATTTTTTCTCCTGACCGACCACCGGAAATAACGCGATAACCGGCACGCCGTATTTCACCAATAAACCGGCTTCCGCCAACAATTGATCAATGGTCAGACGTTCCACATTCGGCATAGAAGGCACCGGCTCGCGCTGATTTTCCCCTTCCATAATAAACACCGGATAAATTAAATCATCCGCGGTTAATTTGTTTTCCGCCATTAAACGACGGCTAAAATCATTTTTACGCATACGGCGTAAACGACGGCTTGGATAGCCGGTAAAATATTGCTGAGCCATATCATCATTCCTTTTTTATAAACAAATAGTGGGCACATTTGCCCACTTCAACGAATAAAAATCTTGTTAATTTTCTCCCGCACTTTTGGGTTCATCCTCATCTTTCGGACGATAAAATCTTGCGCAAATCACACCGACTTCAAACAGCAAACACATCGGAACCGCCAATAAAGTTTGAGAAAACACATCCGGCGGCGTCAACAGCATGCCTATCACGAATGCGGAAACAATAATATACGGGCGTTTTGCTTTTAAATCTTCCGGTGTCGTCACGCCGCTCCAACACAGTAAAATAATAGCAACCGGCACCTCAAAACAAATGCCGAAGGCCAGGAATAACGTTAGCACAAAATCCAGATAGTTGCTGATATCCGTTGCCATCGCCACACCTTCCGGCGTCGTGCTGGTCAGAAAACTGAAGACTAAAGGAAACACCACGTAATACGCAAAAGCTACGCCGAGATAAAATAAAAGCGTGCTGGAAATCAACAACGGATAAACCAGACGTTTTTCATGCTGATACAGCGCGGGCGCCACAAACGCCCAAATCTGATAAAGCAAAAACGGGACGGACAGAAAAATCGCCGTGATGCCCGTCAGTTTAATCGGCGTGAAAAACGGCGCCGCCACATTGGTGGCGATCATGGTCGAACCCTTCGGCATGGCCTCCAGCAAGGGCGTGGCGATAAGATGATAAATATCATTGGAAAAATAAACCAGCGCACAAAAAACCGCTAAAATGCAAAGCACGCAACGCAATAAGCGATTACGCAATTCCATAAGATGGGAAATAAGCGGTTGAGTTTCTTCCACCTGACTCATACGTTTTTCTCTGAAGAAGATTGGGGTTGGACATCCTCGCCGGGATGATATTGATCAATGTATTTCGCTAACTGTTCGTCCAGCGAAGGGGAATCTAAGGTCGTCGCTTCGGCATTCTCCGCGATTTCCGTCGCGGTTTGCAAGGTTTCGCTTTCAAGTGCGGTCAAATTTTGCGACGTTTTTTCTAACGTTTCCGTATTCGATTTATTCCAATTGGCTTCGCGCACATCCTTAATCTGTTCTTCAAGGGTTTTGTTCACGTCCGACGCCTGTTTGTCCAAATCCGCTTTCATTTTTTCCGCCGAAGCTTTCAGTTCGTCCACGGTTTTTGCCAAATCCGGCGAAAGGGTTTTCAGATTAAGGTTTTCCGCTTTTTTAATACTTTCCTGCAATTCCTGCAATTTCAGTTCCTGCGAAAGCTCATTTTGCACATTGGCGGCCAGCCCGCGGATGGTCCGCACCCATTTCATCACCGTGCGAACGGCCACAGGCATACGTTGCGGCCCCAGCACCACCAGCCCCACAATAAAAACTAAAAGTAATTCAGAAAAACCGATATCAAACACGGATTATGCCTGTTCTTTCTCTTTTTCTTCTTTAGTTTGAGTTTGCGCCGTTTTTTCCGCTTTATCTAAAGATTTGAATTCGGCATCTTTCGGCTCGTCCGCCATCGCTTTTTTGAACCCTTTTACGGATTCGCCCAAATCCGAACCCAAGGTACGCAATTTTTTAGTTCCGAATAATAAGACGACGATTGCCACAATAATCAGCAGTTGCCAAATACTAATACCACCCATAACGATATCCTTCAATAATTTAGTGAAAAAAGAAGTCTGCGTGAATATACCCTTTTTGAAACTCTTGAACAATAGCTCACCCGGATTATTTTAAATTTTTAAAAAATTTTCCGCTCCCCCCTTGAAAGCCGTTTTTTTCCGCCTTATATAGAGAAAGCATGAAATCAATTCAATTTTCATAGGAGTATAAAAATGGCAATTCGTCCTTTACATGATCGTGTAATTATTAAACGTGAAGAAGTAGAAACCCTTTCCGCCGGCGGTATCGTATTAACCGGTTCCGCAGCAACAAAATCAACCCGCGCGAAAGTGCTGGCGGTGGGCAAAGGCCGCGTGCTTGAAAACGGTACAGTACAGCCTTTGGACGTGAAAGTCGGCGACACCGTTATTTTCAACGACGGTTACGGCGTGAAAGCGGAAAAAATTGACGGCGAAGAAGTGTTAATCATTTCTGAAAACGACATTTTGGCGATTGTCGAATAATAAAAGTGCGGTCGATTTTGACCGAGTTTTAAGAGTTTCGTAGAGCGTAAAACATAGGCTCATCATCAAATAAAAGGAATATAAAAATGGCAGCAAAAGACGTTAAATTCAGTAATGACGCGCGCGTAAAAATGTTAGCGGGTGTAAACGTATTGGCAGATGCGGTAAAAGTCACTTTAGGTCCTAAGGGTCGCAACGTAATTTTAGACAAATCTTTCGGCGCACCGACCATCACCAAAGACGGCGTTTCCGTTGCGCGTGAAATCGAATTGGAAGATAAATTCGAAAACATGGGCGCACAAATGGTGAAAGAAGTGGCCTCCAAAGCAAACGATGCGGCGGGCGACGGCACCACAACCGCAACCGTTCTTGCACAAGCTATCGTAAACGAAGGCTTAAAAGCAGTGGCGGCGGGCATGAACCCAATGGATTTAAAACGCGGTATCGACAAAGCGGTAGCGGCGGTTGTGGCTGAGTTAAAAGCGCTTTCCAAACCTTGCGAAACCTCTAAAGAAATCGAACAAGTGGGCACTATTTCCGCTAACTCCGACAGCATTGTGGGTCAATTAATCGCACAAGCTATGGAAAAAGTGGGCAAAGAAGGCGTTATCACCGTTGAAGACGGCACGGGTTTAGAAGACGAATTAGACGTAGTTGAAGGTATGCAATTCGACCGCGGTTATTTATCACCATATTTTATCAACAAGCCGGAAACCGCCACCGTTGAATTGGATAACCCTTACATTTTATTGGTAGACAAAAAAATCTCTAACATCCGCGAATTATTGCCGGTATTGGAAGCGGTAGCCAAAGCGGGTAAACCGTTATTAATCATCGCGGAAGACGTGGAAGGCGAAGCGCTGGCGACATTAGTGGTGAACACCATGCGCGGTATCGTAAAAGTAGCCGCCGTGAAAGCGCCGGGCTTCGGCGACCGTCGTAAAGCCATGTTGCAAGACATCGCGATTTTAACCGCCGGTACCGTGATTTCCGAAGAAATCGGTATGGAACTGGAAAAAGCGACGTTAGAAGATTTAGGTCAGGCCAAACGTGTGGTGATCAACAAAGATAACACCACCATTATCGACGGCGTGGGCGATGAAGCGCAAATCAAAGGTCGTGTGGCGCAAATTCGTCAACAAATCGAAGAATCCACTTCGGATTACGACAAAGAAAAACTGCAGGAACGCGTGGCGAAACTTGCCGGCGGCGTAGCGGTAATTAAAGTCGGTGCTGCAACGGAAGTGGAAATGAAAGAGAAAAAAGACCGCGTAGAAGATGCGTTACACGCCACTCGTGCGGCGGTTGAAGAAGGAATTGTCGCCGGCGGCGGCGTGGCCTTAATTCGTGCCGCCACCAAAGCGGCCGCCGAATTGAAAGGCGATAACGAAGAACAAAACGTCGGTATCAAATTGGCTTTACGTGCAATGGAAGCGCCGCTTCGTCAAATCGTGGCGAATGCCGGCGAGGAAGCGTCCGTGGTTGCCAGCGCAGTGAAAAACGGCGAAGGAAACTACGGTTACAATGCCGGTACCGAAGAATACGGCGATATGATCGCAATGGGTATTCTGGATCCGACGAAAGTTACCCGTTCCGCATTGCAATTCGCGGCGTCTATCGCAGGTTTAATGATCACCACCGAAGCGATGGTCACCGAATTGCCGAAAGACGATAAATTAGACGCCGCTGCGGCCATGGGCGGCATGGGAGGAATGGGCGGCATGATGTAATCGCCCGATTTCACTGACAAAAAAGCCGCCGAGCAAGTTTCGGCGGCTTTTTTATACCTTCAATTTTCATAAAATCAAAACAAAAGTGCGGTCGAAAAAATCAACGTTTTTTTGACCGCACTTTTATGGTTATCGATTTGCCATCAACGCTTCAATATCGTCAATTTCCTTCGGTGCCGCGGCGGTCAGGATTTTATTGCCGTATTCCGTGATTAACACATTATCTTCAATCCGCACGCCGATGCCTTTATATTGTTCCGGCGCATGGGATTTCGGCGAAATATAAAGCCCCGGCTCTACAGTTAACACCATGCCGATTTCCAAAGTGCGGTCGCGTTTTTTCGAGTTTCTGTCGCCGTTTTCATCCGCATTGCTGTAACTGCCCACATCATGCACGTCCAGCCCCAGCCAATGCCCTAAACCGTGCATATAAAATGCGCGATGAGCGTCGGCGGCAATCAATTCGTCCACATCGCCCTGCAAAATACCGAGTTTCACCAAGCCTTCGACTTTAATCCGCACCACTTCATCATTGGCCTGTTGAATGGAATTGCCCGCCACCAATAATTCAATGGCGCGTTTTTGCGCTTTTAAAACGAGTTGATAAATGTCTCGCTGCGGTTGGCTGAACTTGCCGTTTACCGGAAAAGTGCGCGTAATGTCGCCGGCATACATGGCGAATTCGCAGCCGGCGTCAATCAGCACTAAATCGCCGTCTTTCAGCGCCTGATCGTTTTCGCTGTAATGCAAAATACAGGCGTTTTCGCCGCCCGCAACAATCGTGTTATAAGCAGGAAATCTTGCGCCGAAGCGATTAAATTCATGCAGAATTTCGCTTTCAATTTCATATTCGAGCCGATTCGGACGGGTTTCTTTCATGGCGCGAAGATGTCCCAGCGCAGAAATTTGTCCCGCCTGCTGCATTAAACGGATTTCATTTTGCGACTTGAACAGGCGCATTTCGTCCAGCATGGGGCGCCAGCTCAAAACTTCGCTAAAATCGCCCGCACTTTTCTCCAGCAACGCGTCGCCCCAGGTTTGAACGCCTGCGGCGTAATAGAGTTTATCCGTATTTTCCGTCATTTCGGTGAAACGGGAAGTCAACTCATCAATCGCATAAGCCTGATCCGTCATCAGCGCATTCGGCGCATTTTGTACGCCTAAACGACGTCCGTTCCAGGTTTCCAGCAACGGATCATTCGGACGCAGGAAAAGTGCGGTCAGATTTTGCTGATTTTTTTTCACCAGCAACAAGGCCGCATCGGGCTCGTTAAAACCGGTGAGATACCAAAAATAGCTGTCCTGACGAAACGGATAAGTGCAGTCATTATTACGGATTTGTTCGCGTGCGGAAAAAATAACCGCTGCGGAATTATCCGCCATTTTCGCAAACAATTTGGCCCGGCGCGCCGCAAACTCCTCTTTCGGCAACGCCGCCATATAAGCTAAATCCATCATCGCTCCTTATTATCGGCTTAATCCATTTCGTGTACGCTCTTGAAATGGCTGTGGAATAAATAAGCGATTCCGCGCAGATAGGCAACGATGTCTTCCAAAGAATCCAGCAACTCCGCTTCGTCATCGTCTTCATCGTAGCCCAATTGACAGATTTTGTGTAAATCCGCAATCGTATCGCCAATAACTCCGCGCATTTTGCTGATTTTCGGACGCGCCAGCCCGACACCGAGCAAGAAATGATTCGCCCAATCGCACACGGCTTCCGCTCTCACATCCAGCTTATATTCTTCCGGCAACAATAATTGGAATTTAAACGCATCGCTGTCCCGCAGTTTGCCGCGGAAATCCGCATACATGGCATCCAGTTCTTCCATTAATTCCGCCGGATAAGCGTGGTTGTCGTTGGTAATTTGATAAAGTAAAGCATGCCATTTTTGCCGATCACGTATGCCGCCGGCAAACAAACCGGTCAGAAAGCCGTGTAATTCGGTGGGTGAAACGGCGATCCCCGCCGCTTTAAGTTTTTGATTTAAAATTGAATATTCCGCCATATGAAACGTCCTGTTATGATAGTCTGCGTCATTCTAACAGATAATTTATGACGAAAATATTTCTCTGTGGCATAATAACGAAAAATTTCAACCCTATGGTGAAAATATGGCATTAAAACCAATTGAATTGAACTTTTTAGGTCAGGTTGTGCGCTTAAACGCACCGGAAGAGCAGCATAACGATTTGCGCGAAGCGGCAAAAGAACTGGACAAACGGGTTTCGGAAATGAAAGATCGGATGCAAACCGTGCAGGTTGAGCGCGCGGTGCACGTCGTGGCATTAAACCTTTGTTTCGAGTTGCTTTCGGAGAAACGTAAAACCCAATCCACCGAGCAAATTCTGCAAAATCAGATTCGACAATTGAGCCATTCATTGGAAAATATTGCGGCGCGCTCAACAAATCAGCAACCGACTTACGAAATCCAATAAATTGGGTTAAATTTACAATTTGAACTGGTCAATTTTAGATTTTTCAGTTACTATTATTTTCAAAGATTACCTGAGATGTTCGCCAGCGGGTTACGTCCCTGAGCCGATACTTACATACTTCGAGTTGGTTCTCTATATTGTTGGTGCGCAGGCTTAGTTTTACTAAGAAGCCTAAAAACGATTACAACCGACTCCCTTGAACCGTCGGGTTCAAGGACCGACCACCCACAACGGCATCTCGGGACCTAAACACAATATGAAATCCATTTCCGAACGCCGTTCTCAACTTCGTCAGCAAATCAGAAAAACTCGACAAAATCTGACCGCACTTGATCAAATCCGCGCGGCCCAGACCGTGACGCAAAAAGCCTTAAACTTGGTTGCCGAGCGCCATGCCGAGCATATTGCCGTTTATCTTTCCTTTGACGGCGAAATTAACACCCGACCGTTAACCGAAGCCCTTTGGGCGCAGCATAAAAATGTCTATTTACCGGTATTACATCCGTTTTGCAAAGGGCATATGCTATTCCTGCATTACACGCCGGAAACGGAGCTGATTCCCAATGAATTCGGTATTCCGGAACCGCCTTTGAATGTGAAAAATATTTTACCGATTCACCGCTTAGATATTATTTTCACCCCGTTAGTGGCATTCGACAAGCAAGGAAACCGCCTTGGAATGGGCGGCGGTTTTTACGATCGTACTCTGCAGGATTGGCATTATCAGCATTTCATTCCCGTAGGATTGGCACATCAATGTCAGCAAGTGGATAAACTGCCGACCGAAAGCTGGGATATTCCATTATTTGATATTTTAGTCGGGTGAACATGGAAACGGACGTTACGCCCGTCTTTTCCCGATAGCGTTTATGATCGGAGACAGAAATAATCCCTGTCTCCGCCGCAAATTACAGCAAGGATTTCGCTAATTCGCGCGCCCGGCGATCCACTTCCAACACATCGTCCACACAGGAAATCCGTTGCGGCGGCATCGCTTCCACCGCTTTAGCATTCACTTTCGCGATATCGGTAAACTTAATCCGACGATGCAAAAATGCGTCCACCGCAATTTCGTTCGCCGCATTCATTGCCGTGGTGGCATATTGGCCGGCGGCAAAAGCGTCCATCGCCAGCTTCAGATTAGGATAGCGATTAAAATCCGGCTGCAGGAAAGTTAAACCGTTTAATTGATAAAAATCCAGCGACGCCACGCCGGAAACAATCCGGTTTGGATAAGCCATGGTTTCCGCAATCGGGGTTCGCATATCGGGATTGCCCATCTGCGCGACCACCGAACCGTCAATGTAACGCACCATGGAATGAATGATGGACTGCGGATGAATAATCACCTCCATCTCGTCCGCACCGGCATTAAACAGCCAACGCGCCTCGATATATTCCAGCCCTTTGTTCATCATGGTGGCGCTGTCCACGGAAATTTTTTTGCCCATGGACCAATTCGGATGGGCTACCGCCTGTTCCGGCGTGATGCCGTCGAACTCTCTTAAATCCGTATAACGAAACGGACCGCCGGAACCGGTCAGCACAATTTTGCTGACGCCCAATTCGGACAACGGGCAAAATCCGATTTTCTGCTGCGCTTGCGGCGGTAAAGACTGGAAAATCGCATTATGTTCGCTGTCCACCGGCAATAATTGCGCACCGTGTTTTTTCACCGCATCGATAAAAATCTGTCCGCACGTCACCAGACTTTCCTTATTCGCCAACAACACACGCTTACCCGCCTGCACTGCCGAAAGGGTCGGTAACAGCCCGGCAGCGCCGACAATCGCCGCCATGACTTGATCCGCTTCAGGATGCGCCGCCAGTTCGCAAACGGCTTTTTGCCCGCTTAACACTTGCGTTTTACAACCAAGTGCGGTCAATTTTTGGCGTAAATTTTTAGCCGCGTTTTCATCGTCTAACGCCGCAAATTCCGGTTGAAATTTTACGCACTGCTCAGCCATTAAATCCGCATTGCGTCCGCCGGCTAAGGCGAACGCGCGATATTTTTCGGGATTACGTTCGATGACGGAAAGAGTGCTGGTGCCGATAGAACCGGTTGAACCCAAGATGACCAAGTTTTGTTTTTTCATAACCAATCCGTAGGGTTTGCTAACCCGCCGTTTTTATACAAAAAAACGCAGAAAACTCTGCGTCTGTTTCGGTGGACTCAAACCGCCCACCGCCAATATTCGGATTAGAAATCCATCAATTCTTTTTCTTTATCCGCCAGCACTTCATCCACTTTTTTCACGAAGCTGTCGGTCAGTTTTTGAATTTCTTCTTCCGCTTTACGCTGTTCGTTTTCGCTGATTTCTTTGTCTTTCAACAGCGCTTTGATTTTCTCGTTGGCATCGCGGCGCACATTACGAACCGCCACTTTACCCTGTTCGCCTTCGCCTTTGACCAATTTGATTAAATCACGGCGGCGTTCTTCCGTTAACGGCGGAAGCGGCACGCGAATGGTCGTTCCCGCAGACGACGGATTCAAACCCAAATCGGAAGTTAAAATCGCTTTTTCCACGGCGCTGATTAATGAACGGTCAAATACGGTCACCGCTAACGTACGAGCGTCTTCCGCCACCACGTTGGCCAATTGACGCAACGGTGTCGCCGCACCGTAATAATCCACCTGAATAGCGTCCAATAAAGACGGTTGCGCGCGTCCCGTACGGATTTTAGAGATATGACCTTTTAAAGCTTCTAGACTTTTTTCCATGCGCTCCTGCGCGTCTTTTTTAATTTCGTTGATCATGGTTTTTCCTTTATCTGTGAAATTCATCAATTAAGAAATAATGGTGCCTTCGGTTAAGCCGGTCACCACTTCGCGCAATGCGCCCGGTTTGCCCATATTGAACACGCGAATCGGCATATTGTGGTCGCGCGCTAACGTAAACGCCGCTAAATCCATCACTTTCAATTCATGTTCAATCACGTCCGCATAACTTAATGTGTTGAACAATTTCGCATTCGGGTTCTTCGCCGGATCGCAATCATAAACGCCGTCCACTTTAGTGGCTTTCAGCACCACATCCGCTTCGATTTCAATTCCGCGCAGACAAGCGGCGGAATCCGTGGTGAAAAACGGGCTGCCGGTACCGCCGGAGAAAATCACCACGCGCTTTTCCCGTAACATTTTGATCGCTTCCGACCAGTTGTAAGTGTCGCAAATTCCGTTTAACTGGAACGCCGACATCAATTTCGCATTAACATCCGCACGGTGCAAAGCGTCGCGCATCGCCAGGCCGTTCATCACGGTTGCCAGCATCCCCATGTGGTCGCCCACTACGCGGTTCATGCCGGCTTTTGCCAATTTCGCGCCGCGGAACAGGTTGCCGCCGCCTAAAACAACGCCCACTTCCACGCCCATGGCGATTAACTCTTTAATTTCCAATGCCATTCTGTCCAAGATGGAAGGATCGATACCAAACCCTTCGGCGCCCTGCAGTGCTTCACCGCTTAATTTTAAAAGAATTCGTTTGTAAATCGGATTGCTCATTTTCTTACTCCGGCTAGAATATTGGACATAAAATTGCCGTCATTATAATGTAACTTCACGCAACAACCAATAGAACGAATCAGAAAAATTCGGTAAAATCTGACCGCACTTTTAGCAAAGAAGGAATATTTTGTGCTAACCCGATTAATTAATAGATACGTTTCGAAACCATTAGCCAAGCAAATTTTAGCGGCGATATTAGCCTTGGTTTGCATCATTTTTGCCAGCCGTTTAATGTTAATCGGCTCCGGTTTTTTCGTCCGCCCGACCGTGAAACAAACGCTGTTAATGGCGGTTTTGTTCATTATTTTTAACGCCTCGAAAAAACTGTTTTGGTTCGTCGCATTTCCCTTTGCTTTGCTGCACGCTTTATATGCGCCGATCGGTTTAACCTTCGGACCGCCGTCTTATCAATATATCGCATCGGTATTCGCCACGGATTTACTGGAAAGCAAAGAATTTCTGTCGCAACTGCCGTTGGTTAATTTCACTTATCCGGTGGCAATTGTTGCGCTGTTATGGCTGTTTCGTTCGCTCACCCAAACGTTTCATCTGCATTTTTACAAAAACAAAATGTTTCTTGCCGCGGTCGCCGTTTTTTTAATCTGGGGCTCCGCGCCGTTAAAATTTGTGACCGAAACCTATGATGCGGGCGTGAAAGTTCAGGACGAATTAACCCGTCTGAACGGTTTGGCGATTGAAAGCAAATGGGGAAAATCCGATCTATCTGACGCGAAATACGACGATTATGTATTGATTATCGGCGAAAGTGCGCGAAAAGACTATCTTCACGCCTATGGCTATCCGGTCAATAATACGCCGTTTATGAGCACCGCCAAAGGCACGCTTATCGACGGCTTCACCGCCGGCGGCACCAACACCATTGCGTCGCTCAAATTAATGTTAACCAAGCCCGACACCAAAAACTGGGAAGGCAATTATTCCCTCAACCTGATTGATTTAATCAAATCCGCCGGCGTGAAAACTTATTGGATTTCCAATCAAGGCTATTTGGGCGAATTCGACACCCCGATTTCCGCCATCGCCAATAAAAGCGACGTCAAAATTTTCCTGAAATCCGGCGACAGCTTAAATTCCAACACCAGCGATTTCGATCTGTTACCGAAATTCGCACAGGTTATCGAACAACCGGCGGCGGGAAAACGCTTCATCGTGCTGCATTTATACGGCTCGCACCCGATTACTTGCGACCGCCTCAGCGATTACGAAAAAATTTATAACGATTACCAAATCGACGAAAAATATTACAACGTCAACTGCTACGTTTCTTCGATGAAGAAAACCGACGAAGTGCTGAAACGCGTTTACGGCGAACTGGTAAAAAACTATGAAAAATCTCACCGCACTTTTTCGATGATTTACTTCTCCGATCATGGTTTGGCGCAGCATGAAACGGAAACCGGCGTGGACATTCACAACAGCGCGGGCAAAAGCAAACGTCATTACGACATTCCGCTGTTCAAAATTTCCAGTGACGACACCCAACGCCATGTGTACAAGGTGTTCAAATCCGGTTTGAATTTCACCGACGACATCGCCAAATGGATGGGAATCAGCAACCCGCAGCTTAATCCGAACGCGGATTTATTCTCCGATCGAGCGGATCCCGACGATTACGGCTTAAAAGCGGAAATCGAAAAAATTACGGCGCCGGATGATCCCGCCATTGTGATTCCAGAAAAAAAGACGACCGAATGAATTTCATCTTTCTGCACGGCTTGCTCGGCACCAAAAACGATTGGCAAGCCGTGATCGACAGACTGCCGAACCAACGTTGCCTCGCGTTGGATTTACCGTTTCACGGTGAAGCCAAAGGGGTTTCCGTGCAAAATTTCGAAGAAACCTGCGCATATTTGTCGCAGCAAATCCGAAGTGCGGTCAAAAACGAGCCGTTTTTTCTGGCGGGTTATTCCCTCGGCGGTCGTATCGCGTTGTATTACGCGCTGCAATATCAAGGCATGAAAGGCAATTTACAGGGTTTGATTTTAGAAGGCGCGAATCTCGGTTTAACCGATGAAAAGGAAAAAGCCGACCGTTGGCTGAATGATGAAAAATGGGCGACAAAATTTCGTCTTGAGCCGCCTGAAATCGTGCTCAACGATTGGTACCGGCAACCGGTTTTCGCGCACTTAACCGACGCCGAACGCGACGCGTTAATTCAAAAACGCGCGCCGAATTGCGGCGAAAATATCGCTAACATGCTACTTGCCACATCCCTTGCCAAACAGCCTTATTTCGGTGATAAAGTGCGGGCAAAAAATTCGACGTTTTTTTATTTTGCGGGCGAACGCGATACCAAATTCCGGCAAATCGCAGCGGCGCATCAACTCAATGTTCGCCTGATTCCCCAAGCCGGCCATAATGCGCATTCAGAAAATCCCGCCGAATTTGCAATGCGGTTATATGATATTCGGAATTTATCTAAAAAAGCGTAAAAATCCGGTCGTCAAAACAATAAAATTTCATTATGATTTGGCGGAAATTTTATCGTTTTTAAAAGGAAAGTTATTATGTCTCAATTTCAAATTCATACTATCGAAAGCGCGCCGGAAGCCTCTAAAAATGCTCTCGAAGCCGTAAAAAACGCCAACGGTTTTATTCCCAACTTAATCGGCGTATTGGCAAACTCGCCCGTCGCACTGGAAACTTATCGGACCGTCGGTGCGATCAACGGTCGCAACAGTTTAACGCCAGAAGAACGCGAAGTGGTACAAATTACGGCCGCGGTGGTGAACGGTTGCGGATTTTGCGTGGCGGGGCACAGTAAAATCGCGTTAAAACTGCTGAAAATGCCGCAGGAAACGGTGAATGCCATCCGTGCTACGGCGCGTATCGACGCGGACAATAAATTGGACACTTTAGCGCGCTTCACCATGACCGTTATTGTGCAAAAAGCCAAATTATCGCCCGCGCAATTAGCGGAATTTTTCGCCGCCGGTTATAACCGACAAAACGCCATCGACGTTATTTTAGGGGTGAGCCTTGCCACGTTGTGTAACTATGTGAACAATATCGCCGAAACGCCGATTAACCCTGAATTGCAGGATTTCGCCTAATTCTATCCGTATTCACACCACAAACGGCATATTCCGAAATCGGAAATATGCCGTTTTCTTCAGCGTCGCGCTTTAGCCCCGCCAAAACTTCCGCTATAATGACCGCACTTTTCATTAACTCAAAGGACTTACCATGTTATATCCAAGCGAAGAATTTCTATACGCGCCGGTGGAATGGGTCGACCATAGCGACGGTTACAGCGACATTCGTTATCACAAATCCAAAGACGGTATTGCCAAAATCACCATTAACCGCCCGCAAGTGCGTAATGCGTTCCGCCCGCAAACCGTAAAAGAAATGATTCACGCCTTCTCCGACGCTCGTTTCGACGAAAAAATCGGTGTTATTGTGTTAACCGGTGAAGGCGAATACGCATTCTGCGCCGGCGGCGATCAAAAAATCCGCGGCGACTACGGCGGCTACAAAGACGACAGCGGCGTTCACCACTTAAACGTGCTGGATTTTCAACGCGATATCCGCACCTGTCCGAAACCGGTTGTGGCCATGGTGGCCGGTTATGCGGTGGGCGGCGGCCATGTTTTACACATGATGTGCGATTTAACCATCGCGGCGGATAACGCCAAATTCGGGCAAACCGGCCCGAAAGTGGGTTCATTCGACGGCGGCTGGGGCGCCAGCTATATGGCGCGGATCGTGGGGCAGAAAAAAGCCCGCGAAATCTGGTTCTTATGCCGCATGTACGACGCCCAAGAAGCCCTGGATATGGGCTTGGTCAACACCGTGGTGCCTTACGCGGATTTAGAAAAAGAAACCGTACGCTGGTGCCGCGAAATGTTGCAAAACAGCCCGATTGCTTTGCGCTGCCTGAAAGCCGCATTGAACGCGGACTGCGACGGTCAGGCCGGCTTGCAGGAATTAGCGGGCAACGCCACCATGTTGTTCTACATGACGGAAGAAGGCCAGGAAGGACGCAACGCCTTCAACCAGAAACGCGAACCGGATTTCAGCAAATTCCGTCGCAATCCTTAATCGTTCTGCCAAAGTGCGGTCAAAAAACGTCGAGAATTTTATACGTAATCGCCGGTGCGATTACTTATGGCTTCGCCACCGTTGACAAAGCCAACGTTCAAAAAACGTTGCTTTTTTTGACCGCACTTTTTCTGTTTTTAACTCCATTGTGAGCAGAAATTATGACTATTCGAGAATATCATCTTTATCGCTACGCCATTCCCGTCGACAGCCAACTGATTTTGCGCAACCGCTTTTTAAAACGGCGGGAAGGGTTGCTGGTACAAATTAAATGCAAAGAAAACGAAGGCTGGGGCGAAATCGCGCCGCTGCCCGAATACAGCCGGGAAACGCTGGAACAGGCGCAGCAACAGGCGACGCAATGGCTAAAAGATTGGGACGCCGCGCGCAGCCGCAATGAAAAACTCGCCTTTGACGGCTTATATCCGTCGGTGGCATTCGGTTTAAGCTGTGCGTTGGCGGAAATGAAAGGCGCATTGCAAGCGGAAGGCAATTATCAAGCGGCTCCGTTGTGTTACGGCGATCCCGACGAGCTTTACGAACCCTTGGATCAAATGCAAGGCGAAAAGGTCGCCAAAATTAAAGTGGGCATGTACGAAGCCAACCGCGACGGCATGATCGCCGACATGCTATTGGAAGCCATTCCCGATCTTCACTTGCGCTTAGACGCCAACCGCAGCTGGACGCCGGCAAAAGCGGCCATGTTCGCCAAATACGTTAAACCGGAACACCGCCCGCGCATTCAGTTTTTGGAAGAACCCTGCAAAACCCGCGAAGAAAGCCGCCGGTTTGCCGCCGAAACGGGCATCAATATCGCCTGGGACGAATCGGTGCGCGAACCGGATTTCGATGTGATTGCCGAGCCGCATGTCAGCGCCATTGTGATTAAGCCGACGTTGATAGGTTCTCTGGAAAAATGCGTGTCGCTCATTGAAAAAGCGCAAAGTTTCGGCATGAAAGCGGTGATCAGTTCTTCGCTCGAAAGCAGTTTCGGCTTAACTCAGCTTGCCCGCATTGCGCGCCAATATACGCCGGATGTCACGCCGGGCCTGGATACGCTGGATTTAATGGAATATCAAGTGGTGCGCCCATGGCAGGGTTCGGATTTACCGTTAATCGGTCTGGACTCCGAATTCGTCACTCAAATTTTCTAGCGAATTTTACCTTTCACAAAACAAAAGTGCGGTGAAATTTCACCGCACTTTTATCGTTTCATCCGTAATTTTGCCGTTTTATCAGCTCATTCCGTATTTTTTCAGCTTTTTACGCAATGTACCGCGATTCACGCCTAACATTAACGCGGCGCGCGTTTGATTGCCGCGGGTATATTGCATAACCATATCCAACATCGGGTGTTCGACTTCCGATAACACTAATTCGTAAAGATCCGTCGCGTCTTCACCGTCTAATTGGGCGAAATAATTTTTTAACGCCTGCTTAACCGATTCACGCAGCGGCTTGTTAGTGACTTGTGATTGAGAATTTAGCACTGAAACAATTAATGCTTCAGCCGGATTACGCTGTTGTTCTAACATTCTGGTTTCCTTTGCGAACTAAATTAAAAAATTTTTCGAGTGCGATTAACTGTTCTTTGGCGTCAGTAATCGCATTGAAAGTTTGTCTAAAATCGGAATTATATTGAATTCCCTGTAAATACCAAGCGACATGTTTGCGAGCGATGCGATAACCTTTTTGTTCGCCATAAAACCGATGCAATTCAGAAATATGACGCAAAATTTGACCGCACTTTTCGTCTATGCCCGGTTCCGCAACGGTCGAACCGTTTTCGATTAAGCCCGCCACAGATCGGAAAATCCAGGGCCGACCCAATGCGCCGCGGCCGATCATAACGGCATCCGCTCCCGTGTACGCCAAAACCCATCCCGCTTTTTCCGCGGATATAATATCGCCGTTGGCAATCACGGGAATGGATACCCGCTCTTTTACCGCCTTAATGTTGTCATATTCGGCTTCGCCTTCAAACAGACATTCGCGCGTCCGACCGTGAACGGTTAACGCCTGAATTCCGCACTGTTCGGCAATTTTGGCAATCTCTAAGCAATTGCGGTGCGCCCGATCCCAGCCCGTACGAATCTTTAATGTAACGGGCACTTCCACGGCATTCACCACCGCGCTTAGAATATCACGAATCAGATCGGGAAACCGTAACAGGGCGGACCCCGCCAGTTTTCTGTTCACCTTCTTCGCCGGACAACCCATATTGATATCAATAATCTGAGCGCCGTATTCCACATTGATGCGCGCCGCCTGCGCCATTTCCTGCGGATCAGAGCCCGCAATCTGCACGGCCTTAATTCCCGCCTCTTCATGGTGCGCCAAACGCAGTTTTGATTTTTCCGTATGCCACAGTTGCGGGTTGGTCGACATCATTTCCGAAAAAGTTAAACCGGCGCCGTATTCTGCGCACAGTTTACGAAAAGGTTGATCGGTAATGCCTGCCATCGGTGCCAATAAAACACGATTTTTAAGCTGATAATCGCCTATTCGCATGCTTTATGACCTCCGCGATTCCCCTACAATGATACAGAAAAAAGAAACCGAACATTTTGCAATGTCCGGCTATCACAACCGATAAGGGCGTGTATCATACGCATTTTTTGCCCCTTTGAAAAGAGTAAAAATTAAACAAAACTGACAAAATATGACATTTTTATCATTGACATTTTCGTTTCAATCGGTATCACGCCAGTTTGCCGGTGATTCGACACCATTCTTCGCGGACCGCAACCGGTTGCAGCTCGAATGTTTGCGCATAAGCTTCGCAAACCGACGTCGCCTGCGTTTCCAGAATGCCGGACAAACCGAGATCGCCGTTCGGTTTCACCAACCGGCTGATGACGGGATACAGATCTTTCAACGGACCGGCAAGAATATTGGCCACCACCACATCCGCCTGCAAATCCGCCGGTTTTTCGTCGGATAAAAATAACTGCAGGCGATCCGCCACGCCGTTGGCTTCCGCATTATTTCGGCTGGCAAGAATCGCTTGCGGGTCGATATCGATACCGACGGCATGTTTGGCGCCCAATTTCAGTGCGGCAATCGCCAAAATACCGGAACCGCAGCCAAAATCGATCACCGTTTTACCGGTTAAATCCAGCCCGTCCAACCATTCCAGACACAACGCGGTAGTCGGATGGGTGCCGGTGCCGAAAGCCAAACCGGGATCCAGCATCACATTCACCGCTTTGGGATCCGGAATGTCGCGCCAGCTCGGACAAATCCACAAGCGCTTGCCGAACCGCATCGGGTGAAAATTATCCATCCATTCCCGCTCCCAGTCCTTATCTTCGATTTGCTCTATTTTGTAAGCAAAACCGTCCTCTAACAAACCGCTTTGCCGAAGTGCGGTCAAAATCGGCTGCATTTCTGTTTCCGCATCGAACAGCGCAATCACGTCCGTATTGCCCCACAAGCGCGTTTCGCCGGGCAGCGGCTCGAAAATCGGCGTGTCCTGGCTGTCCATGAAGGTGACGGAAACCGAACCGAGCGCCTCCAAAAGATCACTGATTGCTTCGGCTTGTTCGTTAGTACTGTTAAGGCGGATTTGAATCCAGGCCATGTTATTTATCCTTTTGTTTTTCCTTCAAAGTGCGGTCACAAAAAGCAGCGCTTTTTGAACGTTGGCTTTNNGATTACGCATAAAATTTTAGCACAGTTTTTGGCATATTGCCTGTGAAACCGCCCGAACACCGCAACGGGATATTCCGCCGAAAAAATACAGTCAAATTTGACCGCACTTTTCTTACCGGGTTTTACGCCCTAATCGATTTCCGATTAAGAATGCGATTAAGCCCCACACCAAGGACGGCACAATTTCATGGAATTTGCCGAATAATTTGACGCTTTCCGTCAAATACCGGAACGACGGGTTTAAGGCGGTTAAATCCACGCCTTTCATTTGAGTCAGAAAAATGTAAACGCCTAAACCGACGATCATGGAACTGAGCGCGCCGGCGGCGTTGGCTTTGTCCCAGTAAATGCCGAGCACAATCACCCACAAAAATGCGGCTTCCAGCCCGCCGAAAGCGAATAAATTCAGCCAGATAATCATATCCGGCGGATTTAATGCCGCCCAAATCAATAAAACGGTGATGGTTAACGTAATCAGCGAGGAAAACCGACTAATCCGCTTCTGATTGGTGGCCGCTTCGGGTTTCGCCGATAAATACAGATCTTTCACGAAAATCGCCGAAGATTGAATCAGTTGCGCATCAATGGTGGACATAATCGCCGACATGGGAGCGGCAAGGAAAATTCCCGCCACCAGGGGCGAAAGCACTTGCAGCATTAACGACGGAATCACTTGATCGGGAACCGTTAAATCCGGTACCACGGCACGCCCCAATGCGCCCGCAAGATGCATGCCGAGCATAATTACGGTTAATATCACCGTACCGATCAGCATGCCGCCGTGCAAGGCTTTGCTGTCTTTGAACGCCATGCAACGCACGGCGGTGTGCGGCAGGCCCACTACGCCGAAGCACACCAATACCCAAAAGGACGCCATAAACTGAAATCCCAGCATGTCGTTCGGTCCGTAAGGACTGACTAAGTACGGATCGATTTCCGTCAGTTTTGCGATCGCACTTTCTACGCCGCCCGCCGCATAAATCACGGCGCCAAGCAACACCAGCGTACCCAAAATCATCACCGTGCCCTGAATGGTATCCGTCAACACGACCGCACGAAAACCGCCGATAAAAGTGTAAATTCCCACGGTGGCGGCGAAAATCAATAAAGCCTGCGTGTAAGAAATGCCGATAGTGGTTTCCAACAAGCGCGCGCCGCCGATAAATTGCGCCATCATCGCGGCGAAAAAAGCGATTAACAGCGCAATACTGGCAATCCATACCAGCCAGCGGCTTTTGTAGCGATAAAACAATAAATCGCTGATCGTCAACGCGTTGGTTTCCCGGGAAAGCAGCGCGAATTTTTTTCCCAACGCGCCCAAAGCCAGCCACACCGCCGGCACCTGAATCATGGAAAGCAACACCCAGCCCAGGCCGTATTTGTAAGCGGCGCCCGGTCCGCCCACAAAGGAACTGGCACTGGCGTAAGTGGAAGCCGTGGTCATAGCGAGCACCAAGCCGGTCATCGAACGGTTGCCTACATAATATTCCGTTAAAAAATCGCCTTTCGACCGTTTAATGTAAGCATACAATGCCGCACCGAATACAAAAACGAGGTAAATGATCAAAGGAAGAATAATGCCCAAATTCATTTTTCAGTTTTCTCCGCAGATTCCGTCGCCGAATGCGCTAAAGTGCGGGCGATTTTTGCCGAGTTTTTCGGTTCGATTTCAAGATCCATATCCTGATAAACAATCTTCACCAACCAATAAGCCATCACCAAAAATAAGACGGGCAAATAAATACAGGACAACTCAAACCATAGCGGAAAACCGAGCGGACCGCTTCCACCTTCCGGCAAATAGGCACACAAACACCAACCGATTAAATACAGCACGGTCAACAGCAATGCCCAGCGGGCTTCCTTGGCGGCTTGTCCGTAACGTTGTTGCAAATTCATTTTCATTTTTCACCTTCACACAAAAAATGGAGCATAAGCTCCATTTTGTCATTAATCGGCAAGGCCCAGTTTCTTCTCAAGATAATGAATATTGGTGCCGCCTTTCTGGAAATTTTTATCTTCCATAATCAGATTGTGCAGCGGAATATTGGTTTTAAGCCCTTCGATAATGGTTTCCGACAACGCATTCTGCATGCGACGGATGGCGCTTTCGCGGGTATCGCCGTATGTAATCAGTTTCGCAATCATCGAATCATAATGCGGTGGCACGGTGTAACCGCCGTAAATGTGGGAATCCCAACGCACGCCCAGACCGCCCGGCGCGTGTAAATGCACCACTTTACCCGGCGACGGCAGGAAGGTTTTCGGATCTTCCGCATTAATACGGCATTCAATGGCGTGGCCTTTCACTTTAATGTCTTCCTGTTTAAAAGACAACGGCAAGCCCGACGCTACGCGTAACTGTTCTTTCACCAAATCCACACCGGTGATCATTTCCGTCACCGGATGTTCAACCTGAATACGGGTATTCATTTCAATAAAATAGAATTCGCCGTTTTCATACAGAAATTCGAAGGTACCGGCGCCGCGATAACCGATTTCCACGCAAGCCTTCGCGCAACGGGAACCGATGTCGCGACGGACTTCTTCCGTAATACCCGGTGCCGGCGCTTCTTCCACCACTTTTTGGTGACGACGCTGCATCGAACAGTCGCGTTCCGCCAAATACACCGCATTACCGTGCGTATCGGCAATCACCTGAATTTCCACATGACGCGGGTTTTCCAGGTATTTTTCCATGTAAACCATGTCGTTGTTGAACGCCGCTTTCGCTTCCGCTTTGGTCATGGCAATGCTTTCTTCCAGACTGTCCGCATCCCGTACCACGCGCATACCGCGACCGCCACCGCCGCCGGAAGCTTTAATGATCACCGGAAAGCCGATACGTTTGGCGATTTCTTTATTTTTCGCCATATCCGTCCCTAAAGGACCATCGGAACCCGGTACGCAAGGCACGCCGGCTTTCTTCATAGCATTAATGGCAGACACTTTGTCGCCCATTAAACGAATCACGTCCGCCGTCGGTCCGATGAAGGTAAAGCCGGAACGTTCGACCTGTTCGGCAAAATCCGCATTTTCGGATAAAAAACCGTAACCCGGGTGAATGGCATCCGCGCCGGTCACTTCCGCCGCCGCAATAATCGCCGGCACATTTAAATAGCTTTTTACCGATGGTGCAGGGCCGATACAAACGGTTTCATCCGCCAGCAACACGTGTTTCAAATCACGGTCCGCCGTGGAATGCACGGCAACGGTTTTAATACCCATTTCTTTACATGCACGCAAAATACGCAATGCAATTTCACCACGGTTGGCAATAACCACTTTTTCTAACATAAGATTATTCCAATTCGAAAATTTATGAGATAAAAATAGTGGGCAAGTCTGCCCACCCTACAAATTATTCAATAACGATTAACGGCTCGTCGAATTCTACCGCATCGCCATCGTTAACTAAAATCGCTTTCACCACGCCCGCTTTATCGGCTTCAATGCGGTTCATCATTTTCATCGCTTCGACAATGCAAAGCGCGTCGCCGACTTTCACGGATTGTCCGACTTCAACGAAGGCTTTCGCTTCCGGGCTCGGACTGCGGTAGAAGGTTCCCACCATCGGAGAACGAATCACGTGTCCGGATAATTCCGGCGCAGCGGCAGGCGCAACAGCAGCCGGTGCGGAAGCGGCGGCAACAGGCGCCGCTACGGGAGCCGGTGCGGCGGCCGGAACGGTGTATTGAACGGAACTTGGTGCGGCGGAACCACGACTGATGCGAACCGATTCTTCGCCTTCGGAAATTTCCAATTCCATAATGCCTGATTCTTCAACTAATTCGATTAATTTTTTAATTTTACGAATATCCATTGCCATAATTTGTTTTCCTGGTTGAGAGATAAAAAGATCCCGCACTTTCGGCGCGCTTTTCAAGCCGAAAGTGCGGTCAAAATAAATTCTGTTTTTTTACGCCCGCAAGATTACCTTAAAATAATTCGTTTTGCGACTATTTTCTACAAATTTGTCGATATTTAACGAAATTCACGCGTTTTTCGCTAAAAATTCGGCGGCGAATATCAAGGCGCATTCATAACCTTTTGCCCCCAATCCGCAAATCACGCCTTCCGCCGCATCGCTGAAATAAGAATGGTGACGGAACGGCTCGCGTTTATGAATATTCGACAAATGCACTTCGACGAAAGGAATCGACACCGCCAATAATGCGTCGCGCAACGCAACGCTGGTGTGCGTAAAGGCGGCGGGATTGATGATAATGAAATCGACTTTTTGGAAGCTGTCGTGAATTTTGTCAATAAGTTTTTCTTCGCTGTTGCTTTGAAAACATTCCAAATTCAGACCGCACTTTTCCGCCAACGCCCGGGCATTGGCTTCGATTGCCGCTAACGAAAGCGAACCGTAATGTTTTGGTTCGCGCGCCCCCAACATGTTCAGATTGGGGCCGTTTAATAATAAAACTTTAGGTGATGACATATGGGCTCCTTTTAACGGCAACGGATTATAACGTATTTCATGCAACGGGTGGTTGTACCTTTAATCGATTTCATCCGGCGATTTCGGCTTCGGCGGCAGCATGCGTTTGTGGTGAGAACGGTTATGCCAGAATCGAATCCGTTCTAATGCCTGCGGGCTGACGGTTTCACCGCGCAAATAGGCATCGATTTCCGCATAAGTGACGCCCATTTCGCCTTCGTCCGTTTGTCCCGCCCACAAACCGGCGCTCGGTTTTTTCGCCAGCACGGTTTGCGGTACGCCGAGATAACGCCCGAGTTCAAACACCTGTTCTTTGCGCAATCCCGCTAAAGGCAATACGTCCGCCGCGCCGTCGCCGAATTTAGTGAAGTAACCCGTCAATATTTCGGCGGCATTATCCGTGCCTAACACGATGGAACGATGACTTTGCGCGGCGGTAAACAGCGCGATCATTCGTAAACGCGCCATCAGATTGCCTCTTAACACATTAACGCGTTCGGGTTCCGCATGTAACGCGGGGGAAAGTTGCTGCATGATTAAATCGTACCAAGGCGCGATGGAAATGATTTGCCCGCTGATTCCTGCGCTTTCCAGCGTGGCTTGAGCGTCCGCCACATCGATCGGGTCGGTCACTTCTGCGGGCAAAATTAAAGCCTGCACGGGAGCGCCGGTCCGCGCCAACAAATGCGCACAAACGGCACTGTCAATGCCGCCGCTGACCCCCAGGGTATAACCGTCCATACCGTAAAGTTCGGTGCGCTGAGTTTCCAGCCATTGAATTAAATAATCCGCATATGCTGCCGTTTTCATGATTTTTTCCCCGAATGCCGTTCAATCAGATGTTGTTTTAAGGTCCATAAATTCTGCGACAAATCCACATAATAACCGTGCGGTTTTTCCAGACGGCGCACTTCATTCCATAAAGATTCCAGTTCCCGCCGGCAATAAGCGCGGCTTTCCGCTAAGCTTGGCGCGGGACGCCGTCTTTCGCCCTGTTCGAACCATTGCTGCAATTTCTGTTCCGCTACAAAATCCGTCACCCATTTGGTTTTCCAGGTATACTCAGGATCAAACAGCATGTAAGGTTTACCGTTATCAATAATTTCATCATGCAAAGTAATCACGTCGGCAATGGCTTTGCGGTTTTGATCATATAACCGCCACAAATTTTTAAATCCCGGTGTGGTGGTTTTCTGCAGGGTTTCACTGAGTTTAATTTTCGGAATAAGTCGCCCGTCTTTTTCCAATGCTACAATTTTGTACACGCCGCCGAAAACCGGTTCGCTTTTGGCTGTAATCAAACGTTCTCCTACGCCGAAACTGTCAATCTTCGCCCCTTGCAACAGCAAATCTTTAATCAGATATTCATCCAAGGAATTGGAAACAGTGATTTTGGTTTCCGTGAGCCCCGCCGCATCCAACATTTCCCGGGCCCGAATACTCAAATACGCTAAGTCTCCGCTATCAATACGGATACCTTTTAATTTGTAGCCCCGAGGCGCCAGATATTCTTGATGCACTCGGATTGCGTTAGGAATACCCTGATGCAGCGTATCGTAAGTATCCACCAGCAACACTGTGTTATCGGGATAAGTTTCGGCATATTGCAGAAAAGCCTCGTATTCGCTATCGAAACTTTGTACGTAAGCATGGGCCATGGTGCCCAATGCGGGAATCCCGCAAGTAAAATCGCTATACACATTGGAAGTGCCGTCCACACCCGCGATATAAGCCGCCCGCGCGCCAAAATGCGCCGCATCCGCGCCATGCGCCCGACGCGCGCCAAATTCCAACACACCGCGCCCCTGCGCGACACTCACTATACGTGCCGCTTTGGTGGCAATCAGCGTTTGATGATTCAGCGTCAGTAACAAAAACGCTTCAATCAGGGTGCAATCAATAATCGGCGCCCGCACAATCAGCAACGGCTCGTTCGGAAATACAACGCTTCCCTCTTGCACCGCCCACACATCGCCGCGAAAATGAAAACGGCGCAAATAATCCAGAAAACCGGCGGAAAAAATATGTTTTTGTTGCAAAAATTCAATTTCTCGCTCGGAAAAATGCAGATTCTCAAGATAATCCAGCACCTGTTCCAATCCGGCAAACACCGCATAACCGCCCTCGTCCGGAACTTTCCGGAAAAAATAGTCAAAATAGGCAATTTCATCTTGTCTGCCCTGTTCAAAATAACTGTTTGCCATAGTCAGAGCATAAAAATCCATCAATAACGCGCTGTTTTGCATAATGCCTCCCGATTCGATGAGCAACACATTTCTCGTGTTGCATACAGGCTACATTAAACGCCTTTACAGTGAGTTATTCAAGTTATTTTGTAGCAAATAGATAAAATAAAAAACTTTACAAATTTTGACCGCACTTTTGCGCATTGTTATAAAAACAGGCGCGTACAATCTGTGTTGATAAGGAAACGTTTAGTTATTTGAATAATTCTATTAAACTTAAAAGACCAATAATAATCCCAATAATAGTAAATCTGGTATTCAATTTATCCTGCTTGGCTTGATACCGATTATCTAATTCGGCTTTTTCCTTCTCAGCTTCCAAGTTCAAAATGTAATGTACATTAGATAATTGCCCTAATAATTCATTGGATGAAACATTAACATCGAGCGCTTTATCAATACATTTCCATGTCTCGGTTAAACTTGTATTTTTACTTAAAACAGGTTGATGAAAGAAAAACATAGAATTAAATTTAGCCGCTTCAATATATAACTCGTTTAATTCATCAATATTACAATCATGGCAATTTATTTTTTCCGCCAATTTATTGGCTATAAATTCAATAGCGCCTAAATAAGCATATGCTAAAGATTGTAAAATAATATGTCGTTCAAACTGTTCTCGTTGCCCGTCCAATTTACTGAAAAAGGATATTCCTTTGCCGTCAATGTGACTGTAGTGAGAAGGATATTCCGTAAAATCCGTAATCTTTAAAGATTTATTCTCTCGTACTGAACTTGAAAGAATTTCTGCATCGTTATTATTAAAATCATCTTTTCCAATTATCAAACTCGATGTTGATAAACATAACTCTCTACGAAATAAATTCTTACTGATTAAAAATGACTGTTCGTAGTTTTTCCCTACAAAAAACTTAAGTATCCAATCATTATTTACATCCCGTTTGAATTGGCAATTATTTAGTAGAATCTCTCGCAGAAATTTTATTTTTCCGCCAATTATCAAGTCGTCCAATTCATTTGTAGACGGATTGGTTTCTAATTTATAAATTTTATAAATAATATGAGTCATATTTCCCTAAAAACTTCACAAATTCTATACGTAATAATCGCCAATGCGATCACTTATGGCTTCGCCACCATTGGCAAAACCAACGTTCAAAAAACGTTGCAAATTTTAACCGCACTTTTAGCATTTCGGGCGGGGATAAACCCCGCCCCTACGTATTATAATACGCCTTTCGAACTTGGCATTGCATCCCCTTCTACACGAATCGCTTGTCTTAAGGTTCTGCCGAAAACTTTAAACAGGCTCTCGATTTTGTGGTGATCGTTGTCGCCGGTGGCTTTTAGATGCAGCGTGGCAAGCATGCTGAACGCCAGCGATTGGAAGAAATGCTCGGTCAATTCGGTGCTGAAATCGCCTACTTTGTCACGTTTGAACTTGGCGTTGAATTTGATCCACGGTCTGCCCGATAAGTCCAACGCACATTCGGCGCGGCATTCGTCCATCGGTAAGACAAAGCCGAAACGTTGGATGCCACGTTTATCGCCGACGGCCTGTTTTAACGCCGTGCCTAAGGCCAAGGCGGTGTCTTCCACCGTATGATGTTCGTCGATCCACAAATCGCCTTTACATTGCACGTTCATGCGGAAACCGCCGTGAGTGGCGATTTGATCCAGCATATGGTTGAAAAAACCCACGCCCGTGTCGATTTCGTTCATGCCGGCTTCATCCAGCCACAGTTCCACTTTGATGTCCGTTTCTTTGGTTTTGCGTTCCACAACCGCGTGACGGGGCGCCCGATCCGCCGCCGGATTCGCCACCGCTTCATTCAATAACTTTTCTGCAATCAAATCCCAACCTAATGATTCCGGATTGTATTGCAATGCGCGAATGCCTAAATTCTGTGCGAGCTGCACGTCCGTCGGGCGGTCGCCGATCACAAAGCTGGTTTGAGGATCAAACAGTTTTTTGTCGATATATTTTTTCAGCAATTTGGTTTTCGGTTTGCGACATTGGCAGTTGTCTTCCGGCTTGTGCGGACAAATCAAAATATCATCAAATTCAATACCTTGCGAACGAAACACATCCAACATCGCATTGTGCGGTTTGTCAAAATTTTCCTTTGGGAACGAGCTTGTGCCCAATCCGTCCTGATTCGACACCATCACAAAGCGGAATTTGTTCTTCAATTTGAGCAACGCCGGAATCACGTTGCGTTCAAATTTAAGTTTTTCCAGGCTATCGATTTGAAAATCGGTTTTCGGCTCGTCAATCAGCGTGCCGTCGCGGTCGATGAATAAAATTGGTTGTTGTGTCATGTTGTGTCCTTGTAAAACGGGCTCTCCGGCCATTATCAACGAATGTAAAGTGCGGTCACAAAAAGCAACGCTTTTTGAACGTTGGCTTTGCCAACGGTGGCGAAGCCATAAGTAATCGCACCGGCGATTACGCATAAAATTTTTAAATGTTTTGGGCGAGCAAGCCCGCTTTATGCTTATACGGCTTTAATCGCTTCTATGGTTTTCTCCAGCTCGGCTTGGGTGCCGATAGTTATCCGAATACAATTCTGCAATCCCAACGCTTTGTGCTGATCGCGTAGAATAATGCCTTTTCCCCACAAAGCCTTAAAGACTTTTTCGCCGTCTTGGAATTTCACCAATACGTAATTGGATTCGCTTTCGAACACTTTTTCTACAATTTCGATAGCGTTTAATTGCGCAATCAGCCAAGCGCGGTCGGTTAAAACGGAATCAACCCGTTGCCGCATTTGCGCTAATCCCTGCGGCTGTAAGGCTTGAGCGGCGATGTCGGAAACCGGTGTCGGCAGCGGATATGGGGCGATGACTTTTTGCAACACGGCAATTAATTCGGGATTGGCAAGGGTGAAACCGCACCGCAAACCCGCCAGCGCAAACGCCTTGGAAAGAGTGCGAATAACCGCTAAGTGCGGGTAATTTTTCAGTTGTTTTACTATCGAGCTTGCCGGGCAAAATTCAATGTAAGCTTCGTCCACCACCACAATGGCTTTGTTTGCCGTCATCTCTAATAAACGTTGTAAATCCGCCGGATTTAACACATTTCCCGTCGGATTATTCGGGCTGCAAACAAACACCACTTTCACGCCCGTTAAATTTTTCTCGATTTCGGGCAAATCCAATTGAAATTCCGCGGTTAACGGCACGATTTTAGCGGTGATGCCTAAGGTTTCCGCGCTTACCGCGTACATGCCGTAAGTGGGCGGGCAATAAAGAACGCTGTCATCGGATTCGCAGAACGCTTTAATCAGCAATTCAATGCTTTCGTCGCCGCCGCGGGTCACAATCACGTTTTCAGGTTGCACGCCGGCGTAAGCTGCGTATCCTTTCACCACGGCTTCGGGTTGCGGTTCGGGATAACGGTTAAAAATGCGCTCGGAAAGGTTAAAATCCGGCGAAACCGGGTATTCGTTGGCGTTCAGCCACACATCGCCGTTACCGCCCAATCGACGAGCGGATTGATACGGTGTTAAGGCTTGGACGTTTTTTCGGGAAAGTTGTGAAATGGTCATATTTTTTTCCTGTGTTGTCTTCGCAGCAGCGGATTTTATCCGCCGACCGCACAATATCCGTATTTTCGGGCGAACGCATAGCCCGCCTTACATTTCTTTTCTTTATAAGCGATCGAATTGGGTAAAAACTTTGCAAATTTTATGCGTAATCGCCGGTGCGATTACTTATGGCTCCGCCACCGTTGGCAAAGCCAACGTTCAAAAAGCGTTGCTTTTTGTGACCGCACTTTATTCAAAATCTTTGTAGGAACGCCGCTATTTCAATTTTTCAAGGCGAACGCTCACCGCCTGTTTATGCGCATCCAGCCGTTCCGCCGCCGCCATCACTTCCACGGTTTTAGCCAAATCTTTAAAGCCTTGCGGACTGAGTTCCTGTACGGTCATTCGTTTGCTGAAATCCGCCAGACCGAGGCTGGACGAAGTTCGGGTATAGCCGTAAGTCGGCAACACGTGGTTTGTGCCGCTGGCGTAATCGCCCATGCTTTCCGGCGAATAAGCGCCTAAGAAAATGGAACCGGCATTGTCGATATCCGGCAATAAATCACGGGCGTTTTGCACTTGCACCACCAAATGTTCCGGCGCATATTCATTACTGATTTCAACGCATTGACGCAAACTTTCGGCGATAAAAATACGGCTGTGAGATAGCGCTTTTTGCGCGATTTCAGAGCGCGGCAAGGCAGCCAGCTGGCGTTCGAGGGCAAATTCCGTTTCCAGCGCCAATCGTTCGCTTGGCGTCACCAAAATCACTTGGCTGTCGGCGCCGTGCTCCGCCTGAGAAAGCAAATCGCTCGCCACAAAATCCGGATCGGCATTTTCATCGGCAATCACCAACACTTCCGACGGCCCCGCCTGCATATCAATGGCCGCGCCGTTCACCGCCTGGCTTACCTGGCGTTTCGCTTCCGTCACAAAGGCGTTGCCCGGCCCGAAAATTTTATCCACTTTTGGCACGGTTTCCGTGCCGAACGCCATCGCAACGACAGCCTGCGCACCGCCTACCGCATAAACAGTTTCCACTCCGCAGAGTTCCGCCGCATAGAGGATCGCGTCCGCAATCGGCGGCGGCGAACAAAGCACGATTTTTTTACAACCTGCGATTTTAGCGGGAATCGCAAGCATTAATACGGTAGAGAACAAAGGCGCGGAGCCGCCGGGAATATATAATCCCACGCGATTAATCGGACGCGTCAACACCTGGCAACGCACGCCAGCTTGGGTTTCCACATCCACCTCGACGGGAACCTGGGCAAAATGAAAAGCTTCGATATTTTTCTTTGCATTTTGAATGGCTTGTTTGAGTTCCGCCGGTAAGCGTTGAGCCGCCTCCTCAATTTGCTGTTTAGAAATCACCAAACTATTCAATTTTACTCTATCGAATTTTTCCGAAAGCTCGAATAGCGCTTTATCGCCGTTTGCCAGCACATTTTCACGAATGGCATCCACCGCCTCTTTAATATTGCCCGCCGCAGAGATCGCAGGACGAGTAAGCGCTTCCTTTCGCTGCGGTTCGGTTAAATCTTTCCAGATTAAAGTTTGCATATTTTCCTCCGTTATTCTATTTCTATAAAATCGTCTCTTTACGAAAGCGAAACCTTTTCTTCATTCGCTTCTTTTGTAAGAGGGCAAGGGGAGATTTTACCGTTCTTTCACCCAACACTATTTCCTGCAAACATCCGAACGCCGTCGGAGCGATTCCTTTCGAGGCTAACAGCGATCGTTTTTCAGTTTTTGTGAATGGCATATTTTCCCGCTCGCTTTTTAGAATTGATCGTTTTTCAAATAAATTTCAAAAAATTATTAAAAATCCGACCGCACTTTACGCGATTTCCTTCGCCGCCGTTTGTAGCAATTTGTAACCCACAAAGCCAAGTAGCAAACCTGCGATCTTATCGATATAAAAAGCAATTTTACTGAAAGTTTGACGTACGCGTTTTTGGGAAAGAACGAAAATAATCATCGTATCCCATACAAATACCAGTAATGTCATCCATATACCCAATCCGACCGATAACATCATTCCCGATTCGGGCGTGAGTACCACGGAGAACAGGCTCAAATAAAAGATGATGTTTTTCGGGTTGGATAAGCCTGACCCCATTCCTAACCAAAACTCCTTCCAAAAAGAAGGTGCATTTTGCAGGCGGCTTTCATCTTGATTTTGAATTAAAAAAGCGTAGTCATGTCGGCGTGCTTTGAGTGCGTGGTAGGCAATGTAGAGTAAAAAGCAACCGCCGATAATTTTAAGCGTAACCATCAACCATAAGGAATGAGCGATAGCCGAGCCGACACCGATAACGCAGAGTACGATATAAATACCATTAGCAAGTGCAATGCCAAGAGAGACTCCGACAGCACGACGACGCGTATTACGTAACGCGCTGCGCACTACCATCAAAAAATCAGGACCCGGACTGATTAATGCGAGAAAATGTGCTATCACTACCGTGGAAATAATCGGAAATAAATCTGAAAACATATTTCACCTCTCTGATTATATTGATAAAAATAACATAAAATCCGACCGAACTTTTCCTTTTTGCAAAGCAAAAATGAGAGATTTCACGCTAACATTTTCTCAATCGGCAATACCAGCACCGAACTGGCGCCCATTTCTTTCAGTTGCTCCATGGTTTCCCAGAATAATGTTTCCTGGCTGACCACATGCATTGCCACTTTGCTGTCGTCGTGGGCGAGCGGGAGAATGGTCGGATTCTCTACGCCTGGTAAAAGTGCGGTGATTTCTTCGAGTTTTTCTTTCGGCGCGTGCAGCATAATGTATTTGGATTCGGCTGCCTGTTGCACGCCCTGAATGCGGGTGAGAAGTTTATCCACAAGTTGTTGTTTATCGCCGTCCAGCGGTTCGGCACGTTGAATCAGACAGGCTTTGGATTGGTAAATCACTTCCACTTCTTTTAAGCCGTTGGCTTCCAGTGTGGCGCCGGAGGAAACCAAATCACAGATTGCGTGCGCAATGCCCGCGCTGGGCGCAACTTCGACCGAGCCGTTAAGCAGAATACTTTTAAACGGCACGCCTTGTTCTTTCATATAGCGTTTCAGCAAATTCGGGTAAGATGTGGCAATCAGAGCGTTATTAAAATCCTGCACGCCGTGATAGGGTTGGTCGCGATCAATGGCCAGTGACAAACGGCAGCCGCCGAAATCCAGGGTGCGCAGTTTTTTGTATTCCACTTTTTCGCCGCCGGCAATGCGTCCGAGTTCTTCCTCTTCCAACACGTTTTCGCCGATAATGCCGAGATCCACCACGCCGTCGAATACCAATCCCGGAATATCGTCATCACGCACGCGCAGAATTTCAATCGGCAGATTCTCCGAATAGGCAATCAGCCGCTGCTCGTTCCAGGTAATTTTCACACCGCATTGTTTGAGCAGTTCGTTACAGTCTTTGCTTAAACGTCCTTTTTTCTGCAACGCGATACGTAAACGGTTATTGCTGTTTGTCATATTGTTTTCCTTTTTGTCTTAATTTTGGGGTAAAAAAAAAATCTCTCGAAAGTAGAAAATCACTTCCGAGAGATTGAAAATTGAGGAACTCACACTTGCTCGGAAGTTTTCTTCCGAACACCACATTATGCCCGAAAGAATGTTCAGGAAGAATGATGGTGATGATGCAAAGTGTTGTTAAAGTTCATAATCAATCCTATGTTAGGTTCGTAGCCATTAAAATACGGAAAAAATTTTCTACTTGCAAGCGGTTTTCTTAAATTTTTTAAAATCTGAAACGTTTTTTCTCGCTTTTACAAAAAGCAGCACGGGGCGATGTTGCAGATCCTTAAATTCCGCCTGCCATTCCGGACGGTCGGCAAGCATGGGTTCCTGCACGTTTTCGATAACAAATCCCGCTTTAATCAGATTATTCATAATAGTCGCCGTGGTGCGATGATAAGTTTTAAACGGCTGTTTAAACCAACTTCGGTTGCGTTCGCCTTCATCGCGATAAAAATTCAAACGGTACGCCAGCTGTTCTTTTTGTGCATTTTTCTCCCAGCGTTCACCGCCTTTGTAAGCGGTCACAATGGGATGTTCCTGCGAAAAAATCAACGTTCCCTGCGGTTTCAGCTTCGCCGCGACGGTATTGAGCAATCCCGGGAAATCCTGCACGTAATGGAAGGCAAAAGAACTGGTTATTAGGTCAAATTCGGATTCCGCCAATTGTGACAAACATTCCATCGGCGCCCGATATAACGCAAAGTGCGGTCGAAAATCCGCAAGTTTTTTTTCCGCTTGCCGCAGCATGGCGGCGGATAAATCCACGCCCGCTACGAAACCGGCGCCGCGCTCCAGATATAAACGTAAATGTTCACCGCTGCCGCAGCCTAAATCCAGTAATTTTTTCCCCGTTAAATCAGGCAGTAAAGACAACATGGTCGGCTTTTCCACAATGTTGTTCAGACTGACGGGATTCGCCCGTAACTTTTGATACGACTCAAAAAAGTTTTCCGTATCGTAAACGGATTGCCGTTCTGCCATCATCGCCCGCTCATTAACCTTTAAACACCGGCAACCAGCCGAATTGCGCCGCCAGTTGCGACAAAATATTCAACAGACCGAAGAAAATGACGAAATAAACCATCAGATTACCGCCGAAAACGGTGTATTGGCGCTGCGGAAATTTCGTGCGGCTGGCTTTGGCGAGCAGCGCCGGCACGATGGCCGCCCAAATCGTCGCAGCCAACCCCGCATAACCGATGGCAATCACAAATCCGTAAGGAAATTTCAAACTGAGCAGCAACGGCGGCAGAAATGTTACCAACGCGGTTTTGGTTCGGCCCGCGCGGCTATCGTCAAACCCGCACAAATCGGCAATATAATCGAATAACCCTAAAGTTACGCCCAAAAACGAGCTGGCAATCGCCATGTAAGCAAAGAAATTTAACGCAACGCCGATATAATCCGTCCGAATGTATCGCCCCAACACATTCAATAACGCCGCAATATCGCCGCCTTTCTCGATAACCGGCGCGAATTCGGCGCGCGGTAAATTGCCCTGAATCGCCAACTGCCACAGCACATAAATCAGCAATGCAAGAAAGGTGCCGATAAATACGGATTTCGCCACTTTTCCCGCATTTCGGTCGTAATATTTGACCAGGCTCGGAACATTCTGATGAAAGCCGAAAGACACTAAACACACGGGCAACGCCACAAATGCGTAAGACACATAGTGCGGATCCGAACGAACCGCGGAATCAAACAGTAATTCGCCGTGAGAAGACGCGACCAGCCCCGATACCGACAGGAAAAAAGAAATCACCATGCCCGCAATCAATACCGTACTGAAACGATCCACCGCCTTGGTGGAAAACCACACGAACGCCGCTAATACAAAGGTGAAAACCAACGCGCCGGCGGTTCGTCCGATTTCCACCGGGTTCTGTTCGGTGCTCAGCAGTTGATTGGCCATTTCTTCCGTAATTCCGCCGCCGGAAGTGATATAGGCGTAAGTCAGAATATACAACACGAATGCCAGCGATAAGCCGTTCAGCACGTTCCAACCGTTGCCCAGCAAGTCTTTCACAATCGTATCGAAACTGGCGCCGGTGGGATAATGCAAATTGGCTTCCAACAACATTAAGCCCGAAGACATCATGCAAAACCAAGTATAAATCAGAATTAACAGCGAGCCCGTAAACCAAACGCCCGCAGTTGAAATCGGATTAGCCAGCATTCCAGCGCCAATGGTGCCGCCCGCAATAATCATTATGCCGCCCAGTAAAGGAGGTTGTTTGTTTGTCATAAAATTGTTCCGTGAAATAAATTTTGCACTATTATAGTAGTACAAAAAAGACAAAACAAGTTAAAAGTGCGGTCAAAAAAAGCAACGTTTTTTGAACCTTGGCTTTGCCAACGGTGGCGAAGCCATAAGTAATCGCACCGGCGATTACGCATAAAATTTGAATTGTTTTTTAGAAAGACGGAATACGCCGAATCAACGGGGAAAACGCGCCACCTGCGCCAGAGTGAATTGCACAGTCCAACCGATGGACAAGGCAAAAATCAACGTGCCGACGCCCACGGTTCCGCCCAGGCAGAAACCAAGAAAACAAACCGTGACTTCAATACAGGTGCGAACGATTCCCACTTTCCAGTGAAATCGCTGGCAAAGCCCGACCATCAGCCCGTCGCGTGGGCCGGCGCCTTGATGACAAGTCAGATAAATGGCGGAACCGACACCGAAACAGAAAATGCCGAACAAGACATAGGCAAAACGGCTCCAAAGTGAAACGGGAAGGGGCGCGGTTTTCACCGTAACGCCCAAAAAAATTGCGATAACCACAATATTCAGAATGGTGCCGAGCCCCATATGCAGTTTCAGCGGAAACCAGAACAGCATGACGATAACGCTGATAAAAAAAGACGCCCAGCCGACGCTGATACCGCATTGTAATGAAATGCCTTGAGACAGAATGGTCCAGGGGGCGGATCCCAAATCCGACAGAAGTAGCAAGCCTTCGCCGATTCCCACAATGGTGAGCGACATGCACAACATCGCCAACGAGCGCCATTCCAACGACCAAAGCGACATGGCGGTCCAAGGGGTTTGCGGCAAGACTTTGAATTTCGACATAAAAACCTGTTAACAATGAATTCCGCCTAATAATAAAGAAAGTGCGGTCAAAATTAAACAAAAATCTGGTGATAACTTATAGCTAAATCGCCTAAAAAACGCTAAAATTCAACAGTTTTATCATCTTGGGAGACTCATAATGTCTGCACTAATCAGCCTCTTAGGCATGGTCGTACTGCTTGCCATCGCCTTCCTGCTTTCCAATAATCGCAAAGCCATTAATTACCGCACGGTACTCGGCGCACTCGCCATTCAAGTGCTGTTCGGCGCGTTAATTCTTTATGTTCCGGTCGGCCGCCATGCATTGCAATGGGTGTCGGACGGCGTACAGAGCGTCATAAATTACGGCTTTGAAGGCGTGAAATTCGTATTCGGCGGTCTTGCCGGCGACAAGATCTTTGAAGTGCTGGGCGGCGACGGCTTTATTTTTGCCGTGCGCGTATTACCGAATATTATTTTCTTCTCCGCGTTAATTTCAGTGCTCTACTATATCGGTATTATGCAATGGGTTATCAAAATTATCGGCGGCGCATTGAAGAAATTGCTCGGGACCTCAAAATCCGAGTCCATGTCTGCGGCGGCGAATATTTTCGTCGGTCAAACCGAAGCGCCGCTTATCGTTAAGCCTTACATCAGCAAAATGACGCAATCGGAATTATTTGCCGTTATGTGCGGCGGTTTAGCCTCCATCGCCGGTTCCGTTCTGGCCGGTTATGCGGGCATGGGCGTGCCGTTGACTTACTTAATCGCCGCGTCATTTATGGCGGCGCCGGCAGGATTGTTGTTCGCTAAAATTCTCTATCCGCAAACCGAACAATTCGATGACGATATGACCCACGTGGAATTGGAAAAACCGTCCAACATTTTAGATGCCGCCGCCGGCGGAGCTTCGTCCGGTATGCAGTTGGCCTTAAATGTCGGCGCCATGTTAATCGCTTTCGTAGCCTTGATCGCCTTAATTAACGGAATTCTCGGCGGTGTCGGCGGTTGGTTCGATATGCCGGAATTATCTTTAGGTATGATTTTCGGTTGGGTGTTCAAGCCATTGGCATGGATTATCGGCGTACCTTGGGAAGAAGCCAATATTGCCGGACAAATGATCGGTACCAAACTGGCAATCAACGAATTTGTGGGATACATGGAATTTGCCAAATATCTCAACCCGGAAAGTGCGGTACAATTAGGCGATAAAACCAAAGCCATCATCACATTCGCATTATGCGGTTTTGCCAACTTTAGCTCTATCGCCATTCTTATCGGCGGCTTGGGCGGGATGGCGCCAAACCGTCGCGGAGACATCGCACGGTTGGGAATTAAAGCGGTCATCGCCGGTTCGCTCGCCAACTTAATGAGCGCCACCATCGCTGGCTTATTTATCGGTTTAAGCGGTGTCGCATTAGCGTGATTCCTGCTATACTAAATAAAAGCCGTCGCGCTTAACGGAACACATACAAAACCACAGTTTGGCTGTGGTTTTGTCACATTAGGACCAAGCTAAACGATTGCTTTGTTCGAAATATACAGTTTTCGGGATTGAATATAAGGAGAAAAACCATGAAACGCGTACTGATTATGATGCTGGATTCATTTGGTATCGGCGGCGCAGAAGATGCGGAAAAATTCGGCGATAAAGGTTCAAATACGCTGGGACACATTGCGGAACGGCAAGCATCGTTGAATCTGCCGCACCTGGAAAGCCTCGGTTTAGGGCTGGCGGCGAAAGAATCCTGCGGCGAATTACCAAAACATTTCAAAAATCAACCGCACTTAATCGGCGGTTACGCCTTTGCCCGCGAAATTTCATCGGGTAAAGACACCACCTCGGGACATTGGGAAATCGCCGGTGTACCCGTATTGTTCGATTGGGGCTTATTTCCCGACAAACAAAACAGCTTCCCGAAACCGTTGCTTGATCGCATCGTCGCCAAATCCGGCATTAAAGGCTATCTCGGAAATTGTCATTCTTCCGGCACCGTGATTTTAGATCAACTGGGCGAAGAACATATGAAAACCGGCTTACCGATTTTTTACACTTCCGCCGACTCGGTTTTCCAAATTGCCGCCCACGAAGAAACCTTCGGACTGAATAATTTATACGAACTGTGCGAAATTGTGCGCGCCGAACTGGAAGGCTATAATATCGGACGGGTTATCGCGCGTCCGTTTATCGGCAACAAAGCGGGAGAATTCAAACGCACCGGTAACCGCCGCGACTATTCCGTCGAACCGCCGGCAAAAACCGTACTGCAAAAATTGATCGAAGAAAAAGACGGCACGGTGGTTTCCGTGGGCAAAATCGCCGACATTTACGCTCACACCGGCATCAGCAAAACGGTTAAAGCCACAGGATTGGAAGAGTTGTTCGACAAAACGTTGGAAGAAGTGAAAAGTGCGGGTGATAATACGATAGTTTTTACTAACTTCGTGAATTTCGATGCGGATTTCGGCCATCGCCGCGACGTGGCGGGTTACGCCAAGGGTTTGGAATATTTCGACTGTCGTCTGCCCGAATTACTGCAACTGATGCAAACTGACGACTTGCTGATTATCACCGCCGATCACGGTTGCGACCCGACCTGGACGGGTTCCGACCACACCCGCGAACACATTCCGGTGTTGATGTACGGCACTCAGGTTCCAACCAAATTCTTAGGCGGACGGGATACCTTCGCCGACATCGGTCAAACTATCGCCAAGTATTTGGCACTTTCACCGATGGAATACGGCACGCCGATTATTTAACCGACGTATTTAAGCTTGTTACGGCAAGCGATTCAAATAAATTAAGGAAATTTTATGACTCCACACATTAACGCACCGGCCGGCGCCTTCGCCGATGTCGTATTAATGCCCGGCGATCCGCTGCGGGCCAAATATATCGCGGAAACCTTTTTAGAAAACGCCGAACTCGTCACCGACGTACGCAATATGTTGGGTTACACCGGCAGTTATAAAGGACGTCGCGTTTCCGTTATGGGGCACGGCATGGGCATTCCGTCCTGTTCCATTTACAGCAAAGAACTCATCACCGAATACGGTGTGAAAAAAATCATCCGCGTCGGTTCATGCGGCGCAGTCCGTCACGACGTTCACGTCCGGGACGTCGTTATCGGCCTGGGCGCCTGTACCGACAGCAAAGTCAATCGCATCCGCTTCAAAGACAACGACTTTGCCGCCATCGCCGATTTCGACATGGCGCAGGCGGCGGTTTTAGCGGCGAAAAATAAGGGAATCAACGTACGCGTCGGCAATTTGTTCTCCGCCGATTTATTCTATACGCCCGATGTGGAAATGTTCGACGTAATGGAAAAATACGGCGTTCTCGGCGTGGAAATGGAAGCCGCCGGCATTTACGGCGTCGCGGCGGAATTCGGCGCCAAAGCGCTCACCATCTGTACCGTATCGGATCACATCCGAACCGGCGAACAAACCAGCCCGGAAGAGCGTCAGCTCACTTTTAACGAGATGATCGAAATCGCGCTGGAATCCGTTTTATTGGGTGACAACGATTAATTTTCAACCAAAGTGCGGGCAAAAATTTCAACATTTTTTATGTCCGATACGGTTTGGATATGATGTAAAAATTCCACCGTTTCCGACCAAAAATAAAGAAAAATTTGTCAATTTTTGACCGCACTTGCTTGAACTTCCCCTTTTTCAACCTTATCTAATCCGCTAAACTAACAAAAATTTTCCGAATGAACTGGAGTATTAAATGAATTTTATCGGCAAAGTGATCGGTTTTTTCCTGGGCTATCGCTACGGCGGGCTGTTCGGCGGAATTGCGGGCGCCATTTTAGGCCATTTGGCGGACAAAAAACTTTACGAACTCGGCAGTGTGAATTCGTCCTTTTTTGACAAAAAACTGACGCGTCAATCTCTGTTTATGCAGACAACGTTTGCCGTGCTGGGCAATCTGAGTAAAGCAAAAGGCCGCGTGACGGAAAACGACATTGCGCTGGCAAACAATCTGATGCAACAACTTAATTTGGATGAAGCGAACCGCAAACTCGCACAGGACGCCTTCACCCGCGGAAAAGAAACGGATTTTCCGTTGCGTCAGATTATTCGCGAATTCCGAATCGGTTGCGGCCAGCGCGCCGATTTATTACGCATGTTTTTAAGCGTGCAAGTGCAGGCGGCCTTTGCAGACGATCATTTACACGATAACGAATTGGCGATTTTACGCACTATTGCCGAAGAACTGGGTTTATCCGCATTCCAGTTTGAGCAAATGATCGCGATGGAAATGGCGCGTCGTCAGTTTTCCAACGGCGGTTTTTACGAACAGGCTTACCAACAATATCAGCAATATCAACAAGGCTATTCGCAAAGCGGCTATCAGCAATCGGGTTCTCAAAGCGGTTATCGTCCTCATTCCGGCCCAACGATCCACGATGCTTACAAAGTGCTCGGCGTTTCCGAAAACGACAATCAACAAGCGGTTAAACGCGCCTATCGCCGTTTAATGAACGAAAATCATCCGGATAAACTGGTTTCTAAAGGTTTGCCGCCGGAAATGATGGAAATGGCGAAAGAGAAAGCGCAGCAGATTCAGGCGGCTTACGACTTGATTTGCAAAGCGAAAGGCTGGAAATGATGGGCGGAACGATGCGCCGGCTGCCCGTCATTTTGGCGATTTTTTTGACCGCACTTTCCGTTTGGTCGGGGATTTCCCCTTTTTCGCGAGCGGTCTGGTATGCGGAAGTCACGCCGGTTTTTATCGTGTTTGGCGCGCTGCTCATTACCTATCCCCGCTTTCAGTTCAGCAATACCGCCTATTTTTGTATGTCCTTATGGTTAACTCTGCATTTAATCGGCGCACACTACACATTCGAGCACGTACCGTTTCAATGGGGAAACCGTCTGCTTGCCGGTTGGTTGGACGAGGGGCGAAATCATTTTGACCGCGTCGCTCATTATGCTATCGGCTTTTATAGCTTTCCCATGGCGGAATTTCTATTGCGCCGTCATTTAACCGGCCCTGTGATTGCTGGATTCTTCAGTCTGTTTTTCATTATGTCCGTGGCTGCCGGTTATGAACTTATCGAATGGCAATATGCCGTTATCGCCGGCGGTGAAGAAGGCGCGGCATTTTTAGGTTCTCAGGGAGATATCTGGGATGCGCAAAAAGATATTTTTGCCGACACCTTGGGCGCAGTTACGGCTCTGGTTCTGTTCTATTTAATCCATTCTCGGAAAAGTTTTTCATAATGCGTGTTATTCTGGCGCCGATGCAAGGCGTGCTGGACCCTTTAGTACGACAGCTTCTTACCGAAGTAAACGACTACGATCTGTGTATTTCCGAATTCGTTCGCGTGGTGGATCAACTTTTACCGGAAAAATTGTTTTACCGACTTTGTCCCGAACTGCAAAACCGGGGAAAAACACCATCCGGTACGCCGGTTCGCGTGCAACTGCTCGGGCAATTTCCCCAATGGCTGGCGGAAAATGCCTATCGCGCTATTGAACTGGGTTCTCATGGAATTGATTTCAACTGCGGCTGCCCGTCAAAAACCGTCAACGGCAGTAACGGCGGCGCCAGTTTATTGAAAGATCCCGAATTAATTTACCGCGCCACGCAAGCCATCCGCCAAGCCGTTCCGAAAGGACAGACGGTCAGCGTCAAAGTGCGGTTGGGTTGGGACGATATTTCCCAGGCATTTGAAATTGCCGATGCCGTACAACAGGGCGGCGCCGATGAAATCGCCATTCACGGACGCACCAAAACCGACGGTTATCGCGCCGATCGCATTAATTGGCGACAAATCGGCGAAGTGCGCTCAACATTGCGGATTCCCGTCATCGCCAACGGTGAAATCCGGTGTTGGGAAGACGCTGTAAAATGCCGACAAATAACAGGTTGCGAAGATTTAATGGTAGGACGCGGCGCGCTGAATATTCCTAATTTAAGCCGGGTGATAAAATTTAATGCGCCGAAGATAGCATGGCGCGATATTATTCCCATTCTGCAAAAATATGCACAAATGGAAAATATTCACGACACCGGTTTTTACCACGTGGCACGAATCAAACAATGGCTGCATTATCTGAACAAAGAATACGAACAAGCCCATGTTCTGTTTGAACGCATCAAAACCTGCCATGATGCCGACGATCTGCGTATTCGTCTCACTCGTCAGGGCAAGTTAACCGACTAGGCATTTATCCGAATTTCACTTTTATGTACCGTTAAAAAAACCGGCGATAATTTTTATTAACGCCCCCTTTATATTGCATATTTATGCAGAAAATATTAATATTATTGCAGTTTTACAAAAGGATAGAGAACAAATCACACAATGGCTCTTAGCGTTAAAAACTTGAACTTTTTTTATGGCTCAAACCAGGCCTTATTTGACATTAATTTAACGGCGGAGGCGGGCGACATCCTGGTTCTGCTCGGCCCGAGCGGCGCAGGGAAAAGCACCCTGATTCGCACCTTGAATTTACTGGAAGTACCAAAATCCGGGCTGTTGGACATCGCCAACAGCCGCTTTGATTTATCAGAAAATACCGATCCGAAAAAAATCCGCGAACTGCGTCAAAACGTAGGTATGGTTTTTCAACAATACAATTTATGGCCGCACTTCACCGTGATGGAAAACCTGATCGAAGCACCGATGAAGATTCTGGGACTGGATGAAAACGGCGCAAAAACGCAAGCATTGGAATTATTAACCCGCTTACGCTTGAAAGAACATGCGGAACGTTTCCCGTTACAACTTTCAGGCGGTCAACAGCAACGGGTCGCCATTGCCCGCGCCTTAATGATGAAACCGCAGGTTTTATTGTTTGACGAACCGACCGCCGCACTGGATCCGGAAATTACGGCGCAAATCGTGTCCATTATTCAGGAATTACAGCAAACGGGCATTATTCAGGTGATCGTAACTCATGAAGTCAGCGTTGCCCGCAAGGTGGCGACAAAAGTCATCTACATGGAACAGGGCCGCATTATCGAAAGCGGCGACGCCGATTGTTTCGAACAACCTAAAACCGAGCAGTTTAAACAGTATTTATCTCATTCAGAATAGGACTTATTATGAAAAAATTAGTTATAGCCGCTTTATTGGCCAGCACAACATTCGCAACTCAAGCGCGGGAAATCCGCTTCGCAATGGAACCAAGCTATCCGCCGTTCGAATTAACCAATGAAAAAAATGAAATTATCGGTTTTGACGTGGATCTTGCCAACGCTATTTGTAAAGAAATTCAGGCTAGCTGCACGTTCTCCAGTCAAGCCTTTGACGGCTTAATACAGGCGGTAAAACAAAAACGCATCGACGCCGCCATCTCCGCCATGGATATCACCGAAGCGCGCGCAAAACAAGTTTTATTCACCGACCCGTATTATGATAGTTCCGCCAGTTTTATCGCCGTAAAAGGTAAAGCGGATTTAAACAGCGCAAAAAATATCGGTGTGCAAAACGGCACGACATTCCAGCAATATGTAGTGGCTGAAGCCAAACAATATGCACCGAAATCCTACGCTTCTTTACAGGATGCGATTCTGGACTTAAAAAACGGACGTATCGACATTATCTTCGGTGACACCGCCGTGTTGGCGGATATGCTTTCCAAAGAGAAAGATCTGACGTTCGTCGGCGATAAAGTAACCAACAAAAAATATTTCGGTAACGGATTGGGCATTGCCGTAAATAAATCCGATAAAGAACTTGCCGCCGACTTGAATAAAGGACTGGCTGCCGTAAAAGCAAACGGCGAATACCAAAAAATCTACGACAAATGGATGACGGCTAAATAAGCAATGTTCTTTGATTTTCTTCCTTTAATGTATTCCGCCGCGCTAATGACGTTAGCGCTGGCGGTTTCGTCGTTAATTGTCGGACTGATCCTAGCGATGATCTTCGTGATGCTGGAAACCAACAAATTTGTGTGTATCCGCAAACCGGTTTCTATCGCCATCACGTTATTGCGCGGTTTACCTGAAATTATTGTGGTATTGCTGATCTATTTCGGTTCCACCGAAGTAGTGGAAAAACTCACCGGCGAATATGTGGAATTCAGCGCTTTCGGTTGCGGCGTTACCGCGTTGTCCTTAATTTTTGCCGCCTACGCTTCGCAATCTTTACGCGGCGCCATTCAAGCCATTTCCCTCGGACAGTGGGAAAGCGGGGCGGCGCTGGGGCTAAGCCGTCGCTACACGTTCATGCACATTATTCTGCCGCAAATGTGGCGCCACGCCTTGCCGGGATTAAGTAACCAATGGCTGGTTTTGCTAAAAGATACCGCTCTGGTGTCGTTGATTGGCGTGAATGACATCATGCGTCAAACCGAATTGATCAATACCAATACCCATCAACCGTTCACCTGGTACAGTTTTGCCGCCTTAATTTATTTGGTCATCACCTTGGTCAGCCAGGTTTTTATCCGTCGCTTGGAACAACGTTTTACCCGCTTTGAACGAGGGGGAAAATAATGGCTTACGATTACTTTAAAATTATCGCCCAAGGCATTCCGACCAGCCTGATTTTAACCGCAGTGGCGTTGCTCATCGCGTTCTTTCTGGCGTTACTTTGCACGTTCCTGCTGTCAATGAACAACAAAATCGCCAAAAGTGCGGTCAAAATTTTCATTACTTTATTCACCGGCACTCCGTTATTGGTGCAGTTTTTCCTGATTTACGCCGGACCGGGCCAATTCCAATGGATTGTTGACAGCCCCATGTGGTCGCTGTTATCCAACGCCTGGTTTTGCGCTATGCTGGCATTGGCGCTCAACAGCGCGGCATATTCCACTCAACTGTTCCACGGCGCCGTCAAAGCCATTCCGAAAGGACAATGGGAAAGTTGTGCCGCCTTAGGATTAAACCGCCTGCAAACCCTGAAAATTCTGATTCCTTACGCCTTAAAACGCGCCTTGCCTTCATACAGCAACGAAATCATTCTGGTGTTTAAAGGCACCTCGCTGGCCTCCACCATCACGATTCTGGACATTATGGGCTATGCCCGCCAGCTTTACGGCACCGAATACGACGCTTTAACCATTTACGGCATTGCCGGCGCGATTTATCTGGTGATTACCGGCATCGCCACATTGTTACTGCGTAAATTGGAAAAACGCGTACTCGCTTTTGAACGCCTGGAAGTGGAAAACGCCGCTTAATCAAAGCCGTTCGGTCAAACGAACGGCTTTCCCGCTGAAATAAGCCGGGATCCGCAAATTTTTCACGTGCAATCCCTAAAAAGTGCGGTCACAAAAAGCAACGCTTTTTGAACGTTGGCTTTGCCAACGGTGAAGCCATAAGTAATCGCATCTGCGATTACGCATAAAAAAACGAACGTTTTTCTGAACCCTATTTTCCGCAGCCCAAACAAAGGATTTTTTATGACAATTAAGTACGTAATTTTTGATATGGACGGTGTGTTAGTCGACAGCGAACCGCTCTGGGCGGAATCGCAAATCGAAACGCTGGCCCAATACGGCGCCGTCATTACCGAACCCGATTGCGAAAAATATACCCGCGGTTTGCGGGTGGACGAACTTGCCGTCGTCTGGATAAAGAAATTTCATTTAAATATCGAACCGACGCTGTTACGCGACGAAATCGTAGACCTCGTTTGCCGGAAAATCGCGGAAAAAGCCGTGCCGATGGACGGAATCTATCCATTACTCGACTTTTTAAAAACGAAAAAAATTCCGACCGCACTTGCCACTTCATCCAACCGGAAAGTGATTAAAACCGTTTTTGATAAGCTGAAATTATGGGATTACTTCCCGATTCAATGCTCCGCCGCCGAAGAAGAACTGGCAAAACCTCATCCTGCCGTCTATCTTTCCGCGATCAAAGCCCTTGGCGCAACGCCTGCGGATTGCCTGATTATCGAAGACAGCGTCACCGGTTTAATTGCAGCCAAAGCGGCAAACGTACGCACCTTTATCGTCAATCCTAAATTTGCCGATGAACGCTTCGCCATTGCCGACGAACGCTTACCAAGCCTGCACGAGGTGCTGAACATTTTACGACAGGAATTATAAATAAGCGGCGAATCACCGTTCGCGCCGAATTAAAGGTTTATCCCGGGCGTAAATTGTGCCAAAATAAGATCGACCTCGAACTGATGTGATGGTTTAAGGAGCCTATTATGAAAAAATTCATTCCTGTCATTCTTGCAATCTTATTATCGGCATGTACGTCGGTTGAACAAACCAAACGTCCGCCGGTAGCGCTTTCGCCGCCGGAAGAAACAGCGCCCGAATTCTTCAGAATGTCTCCCGCCCTCCATTACTATGTAGATATGAGTTCCATTTTGGCTGAGCCCGAACAAAAACATATTGTGCATTTTGATACGGTAATCAACCTGCACAAAGGCGGCTACCTTTTTCCTGATCCGACGGTTTTCGTCCGTTCGATTCGGCAATCCAAAGTGTTGAACTGCCAAAATCATCAGCTGAAACAGTTAAAAACTAATTATTACAGCGAATTCTGGGGCGCCGGACAACATACTCCCGCTAAAAAACAACGGGAATACATTATAAAACTCCGTCCGGGCTCATCACTTTATACTTTAAGCGAAGTGATTTGCGTCAACGTTATGCGTTAATTGACGAAAATCAACGAAAGTGCGGTGAAAAATCTTCATGATTTTCACCGCACTTTTTTCTTATAACCCGCTAAAATATCGCTTCCAATCAAAATACCGACCAGGATCGATTTTGCGCCCGGGAGAAATGTCGCAATGCCCCACAATACGATTTTGACGAATCAACGGATAACAACGCTGAATTTCCCGGGTTAATGAAATTAACGCCGCATATTGCGCGGCGGTAAACGGTTGTTCGTTACTGCCTTCCAGCTCAATACCGATGGCAAAATCATTGCATTTTTCGCGTCCTTCAAAGCAGGACAAACCCGCATGCCAGGCCCGGTCGTTAAAATTGACATATTGCGTCACGCGCCCGTTTCGTTCAATCAGACAATGAGCAGAAACGCGAACCCGATAGATTTCTTCAAAATAAGGATGACGGCTCGGATCCAGCTTGCCCTGGAAAAAATCGTCAATAAAGCCGCCGCCGAATTGTTCGGGCGGCAAGCTGATGTAATGAATCACCAACAACGAAATATCCTGCGGATCCGGGCGGGCGTCGAAATGCGGCGACGGAATTTTTCGGCTGTTTTCCAGCCAGCCGTCAGCGATTTTAAAAACGGTCTTTTGTGTCATAACGCGTGATTTTTGCGATCCTGATTCCAAAACAAGGACAACTATTTTGACAGGATTTTAGCTTTATTTCAAAGTGCCGTTATCCGATTCCAACCACTTAAAAGGAAAAACATCATGAAAATCGCCCGCACTTTTCATCGCGCTTCGCTTTCCGTTTCCGTTCAAAAAGGGTTTACCTTAATCGAATTGATGATTGTGATTGCGATTGTCGCGATTTTAGCCACCATCGCTATTCCGTCCTATCAAAATTACACCAAAAAAGCCGCCGTTTCGGAACTGTTACAGGCATCGGCGCCCTATCGCTCCGAAGTGGAGCTGTGCATATACAACACCGGCGAAACCAAAAACTGTACGGCGGGCTCAAACGGCATTCAGGCCGACAATACCGGTTTCGGCAAATATGTGGCAAGCGTGAAAGTCTCGGGCGGCGTCATCAGCGTAACGGGCAAAGGCAGTTTAAGCGACACCAGTTACACATTAACCGCCGCCGGAGACGCCGCTAAAGGCGTCACCTGGACTACCGCCTGCAAACCGAACGCCGGCGTTTTTCCGCCAGGGTTTTGCAATTAAGGAAACTCACATGTCAGGCGACATCAAAATCGTCACCACAAGTGCGGGAGAAACCATAGAAATTTCGCCCCATTTGTGGGCGAAAAATCAGGAACAACAAGCCCTGCTCGTGCGTTTTCTTGCATTACCTTTGCGGGAAGACGACAGCATGCTTTGGCTCGGTTTAGACAGTTTAAGCAATTTATCCGCTTGCGAAACCTTTGCATTTTTAACGGGCAAAATCATTGAACCGGTGTTATTGACCAATCAGGAGTTAAAACATTGGCTGCAGGCGTTATCGCCGCAACCCCTGCAAGTGGAAGAAAATCCGGTTTTTTATATAGAGGATGTTACCGCCGTTGAACAAAAACCGGATGATACCGTAATTCAACTGCTGGATCAGATTTTTGAAAACGCCCTTCATCAACAGGCTTCGGATATCCACTTGGAACCGCGTACGGATTGTTTACAAGTGCGTTTCCGCATTGACGGCGTGCTGCAAAATCAAACGCCGATTTCGTCGGTATTCGCTAATCGCGTGATTTCCCGCCTGAAACTGTTGGCTAAACTGGACATCAGTGAAATGCGCCTGCCGCAGGACGGGCGATTCCATTTTAAAACCACCTTTTCCGACGTGCTTGATTTGCGGCTTTCCACTCTTCCCACCAATCTGGGCGAAAAAGCCGTACTGCGGGTACAACAAAATAAACCCGTCACTCTGGCGTTTTCCGATTTGGGAATGAATGACAATCAACAGCGTATCTTCCGACATGCTCTCAGCCAGCCGCAAGGGCTTATTCTGGTAACCGGTCCCACCGGCAGCGGAAAAAGTATTACGCTTTACACCGCACTTTCCTCGCTGAATTGCGTCGAAAAACATATTATGACGGCGGAAGATCCTATAGAAATAGAACTGGAAGGAATCATTCAGACCCAAATCAACCCGTCCGTCGGCCTGGATTTCAGCCGCCTGCTGCGTACTTTTCTGCGTCAGGATCCCGATATCATCATGCTGGGCGAAATCCGTGACGAAGAAAGCGCCGCCATGGCGTTGCGCGCCGCCCAAACCGGTCATCTGGTGCTTTCCACTCTGCACACCAATGACGCTCCGTCGGCGATTTCCCGTTTACGCCAACTCGGTATCCGGCAACATGAAATCGACGGCAGCCTGTTACTGGTTATCGCACAACGGCTGGTTAGAAAATGCTGTCCGAAATGCGTGGGAAAGCCGTCGAAAAATTATCCTGACACAGAAAAGTGCGGGCAAAAATCCGTTAGTTTTTGCGATTGTCATCAAGGTTATAAAGGTCGTGTAGGAATTTATCAGTTATTACAACCCGATTTTCGTGACAATCAAGCGCAATATCGGCTGGATTTTCCCGATCTTTATCAGGCGGGACTGGAAAAAATCAAGGCAGGAATCAGCGATATTGCCGAAATCCAGCGGGTGCTGGGAGTTAAAGATGAAGCTTAATATGTATCGCTGGCAAGCGACGAATCGTTTCGGGCAAAAACAACGGGGCGTGCTGGTGGCGGAAGATGAAAACCAAGCCAAACGAATTCTGTTCTCACGTCAGTTGCAAAACATCAGATTACAACGGAACTGGCAATTTTCCTACGCGCCGAAAAACGCAGAAATCTGCGACTTGCTGCAACAACTCGCCACTTTACTGGAAGCCTCGGTTACCCTCAAAAACAGCCTGCAAATTCTGCTGTCCAACTGCACGAACATTCCGTTATACCAATGGCTGCAGCACTTATTAAGCGATCTGGAAAGCGGACTGGCGTTTTCCCAGGCGTTAAACCGGCAACCCAAATTTCTCACGCATCAGGAACGTCAGCTTATCCGGGTAAGCGAAATGACCGGGCAGCTGGCGAAAGTTTGCCGGCAGATTGCGTTGTCCAAACAGCAAAGCCTGGCATTGCAGAGAAAAATCCAGAAAATTCTGCTTTATCCCATGATGATTCTGACTATTTCACTTATTTTGACCGCACTTCTGTTGATTTTTATTGTGCCGCAATTTGCCGAAATGTACGGCGGAGAAACAACGCAATTGCCATTATTCACCCGGATTTTGCTGTACCTTTCACAAGGTCTGCAGCAATATTTTATGCCGTTTTTCGTCCTGTTAACGGCAATCGCTTTTTTTCTTAAACGCCGACTTCAACATTCGTTGCGGTTGAATCGACAGAAAAATAAGCTGATTGCCGCCACGCCGGTATTAGGGCAAATTGTGGCACTTTCCCGCTTGATTCGTTTTTGTCGCAGTTTGCATTTAATGTTGCACGCCGGCGTACCGCTCAATCAGGCGTTGCAATCATTTCTGCCGACGGACAAACCCAACGCCGCGATTCGTCACGATGTCGCGTTGACTCAAGAAGTGCAATACATCCTGCAAGGCATTCAAAGAGGTTTTACGTTTTCCGCCTGCGTAGGAGTTACGCTGTTTCCCATGCAGGCCCAACAAATGATTCAAGTAGGCGAACAGGCGGGCAAACTGCCTCTTATGCTGCAACATATCGCGGACAATTATCAGCGGCAGCTGGATCATAAAATCGATTTGTTATCGCAAATGCTGGAACCGTTGTTAATGCTGATTATCGGCGGCATTATCGGTTTGATTATGTTGGGAATGTATTTACCGATTTTTAATATGGGATCGCTTATCCAATGATCATCGCATTTTTTCTGGCGGGCGGGTTGTGCGGCATAGCCGTCCGTTATTACTGCCGCCATTTCGCTTTTTGGGTTATGCATGAAATTCATGCGTCCTACTGCGAAATGTTTTCCCAGGAAATAGCTTGCGACGCTCATCAGGCGGCGCTTAAGCCGTTAAAGTGCGGTCATTTTTTGTGGTATTTTTTCTTTGGCGGAACGCTATTTACGCTCTGTTTTCTTTGCTTGGGCGAAGCGTCCGTCAGTTTCTATTTTGCTTGCTTAAGCGCATTACTTTATCTCATCGCTAAAATCGATTGGCACTATCGCTTGATTCCGCCCGATTTATGTCAGTTAGTCGGCGCATTCGGCATTGGCGGTAGCATCTTTCATCTGCAACCTCAATCGCTCGAAAATGCGATCCAAAGCCTGTTTATCGGATTTGGCGTATTTTGGGCTGTTTTTCATCTCGCCCGGTTTATCTACCGACAAGAAGCTTTCGGACGCGGCGATTATTGGTTAATCGGTGCGCTTTCCGTTTTTTTGCCCTGGCAACAACTGGCGCCGTTTATTTTTATTGCCTGCGTTTGCGCGTTGATTTTTGTGGTCATCATGCAGGCTCGCGGCAAGAAGATAACCGTGATTCCGTTCGCGCCGTTTCTGATTATCGGCGGCGTGTCGACATTTATATGGAATGTGCTAGGATAAGCACATGGCTTTACATCACGGGAAAACGCTATGACTTACGTCGTGGGATTAACCGGCGGCATCGGCAGCGGGAAATCCACCATTGCTAATTTATTCGCCGAACTTAACGTACCGATTATCGACGCGGATGTTGTCGCACGCCAAATAGTAAAAAAAGGTTCGCCTTTGTTAGCCCGAATCGTCGATCATTTCGGTCCCGCCGTGTTAACCCCGGAAGGCGAGCTTAACCGTCCTTTTCTGCGTCGCCTGATATTTCAGAACGACGCGGAGAAAAACTGGCTGAATCAACTGCTACATCCGGCAATCCGCGAAGAAATGAACGCACAACTGAATGCGCAAACCGCACCTTATACCTTGTTTGTGGTGCCGCTGTTAATTGAAAATAAGCTCACCGAACTGTGCGATCGCATTCTGGTGATCGACGTTCAACCTGAAACCCAGTTAACCCGCGCCAGCCGACGGGATCACAGCCAACGTGCGCTGATTCGGAAAATTATGGATTCGCAGGTAAGTCGGGAAACCCGTTTAAGCTTTGCCGACGATGTCATCAATAATGACGGCGAACTGGCCGACCATCACCACGAACTGCGTCAAAACGTGTTAAAATTACACCGCACTTATTTGGATTTAGCGGAGAGAAAAAATCATGAACGACACCTTTAGCGTCGCATGCCCGATTTGTAAAAAACCGGTAATTTGGTCGCCCCAAAGCCCTTATCGACCGTTTTGCAGCAAACGCTGCCAGCTAATCGATTTGGGCGAATGGGCGGACGAGGAGAAAGCCATTCCGTGCGAAACGGCGGATTTCGCCGTAAATCCGGAATTTTCCGACGAATGGACCGCACGATAGGAATAAATCATGAAAATTCATCACCAAAACAATGAGCATGACGGCGAGTTTTTTGTGCTCAATGACAACGGCGAAAAAGTTGCCGAACTCACCTATTTTTACGAGGACGAGAAAACCGTTAACGCTCATCATACTTATGTGTCCGACAGTCTGCGCGGTCAAGGTGTGGCGGATAAACTTTATCAGGCATTAATCGCGTTTATCACAGAGAATGCGCTGAATTTGCATCCCACTTGCAGCTATATAGCGCGCAAATGGGAACGGGATAATCGTTAGACAAAAAAGTGCGGGCAAAAAACATTGTATTTTTTGCCCGCACTTTTACCTCATTTAATCGGCATTTCAATCACACCGCCGCCCAGGCATTCTTCTCCTTGATAAAAGACCGCCGATTGCCCCGGCGTCACCGCGATTTGCGGCGCGTCAAAACGCACTTCCGCCGTATCCTCATCCACCGGCACCACAACGCAAGGAATATCCGTCTGACGATAACGGGTTTTCACCGTGCAACGTAATGTTTCCCGCAGCGGCTGTTCCGACACCCAGGTCAACTGTTTGGCGATCAGCCCGGATGATTGCAAGGCGGAATTATCATGCCCTTGCGCAACCACTAACACATTGTTTTTCAAATCTTTTTCCACCACGTACCAGGCATTTTCATCTTTGCCTTTAATGCCGCCAATGCCTAAACCTTTACGTTGTCCCAGCGTGTGATACATCAAACCCTGGTGACGGCCGATTACCTCGCCTTCGGTGGTTTTAATCTCACCCGGTTGCGCCGGTAAAAAACGGGCCAAAAAATCCTTGAATTTACGTTCGCCGATAAAACAAATACCGGTGGAATCTTTTTTCTTCGCCGTAATCAAGCCCAATTCTTCCGCAATAGCGCGCACCACTGGTTTTTCAACCTCGCCCACCGGGAAAAGGCTTTGCCCCACTTGCTTTTTGGTTAACGCATGCAAAAAATAGCTTTGATCCTTATTGTTATCTAGGCCGCGCAGAAGACGAGCGTCGTCATCCGGACCGGCACGACGCACATAATGTCCGGTGGCGATATAGTTCGCGCCGAGATCTTCCGCCGCATATTCCAGAAACGCTTTAAATTTGATTTCCTTGTTACACAGAATATCGGGATTCGGCGTGCGACCCGCTTTGTATTCGTTGAGAAAATGTTCAAAAACATTATCCCAATACTCCGCGGCAAAATTAATTTTATGTAAGTGAATACCCAGTTTGTCGCAAACCGCCTGCGCATCGGCTAAATCCGCCGCCGCCGTGCAGTAATCCGAATCATCGTCTTCTTCCCAGTTTTTCATAAACAGGCCTTCCACCCGATAGCCCTGTTGCTGCAGAATAAAAGCGGAAACCGAAGAATCGACGCCGCCGGACATGCCGACGATCACCTTGATTTTGCCGTTTTCGGCAAGTTGTTCCGATGTAAGTTTCGGAAAATGTCGGTCGTAAGTTTTTGAGCCGAGTATTGTTGAGTTAGTCATATTTCTCCCGTAACTTCGGTTAAGGCGAAGCACATTTGGTTTATATGTTGATAAAGAATAACGCGTAAGCCTTACGGTTACGCTTGATTATTTTACTTCGTAGAATTGCGGTTTTTTATTGAATCGGTCTAATGCCGACGCGTCCGCTTCACCTTTGGCCACTTTGTCTTTTAAGTTATCGCAGGGCTCTTCGCAATCGCACATTTTTTTCATGCCGAGAGCCGTAATACCGCCGCAGCTGCCTTTAATGGATTTTTTATTAAGAATATAACCGACGGACATGCCGAAAATAACCAGAATAAAAATTCCGAATGTCGCTAAAAATACTGGCATAGTTGTTCCTATTTTTCCTGTTCCGCCAAAAGTGCGGTAAATTTTGATGACATTTTTGTTTCAAAACCCTTATCGGTTTTGATGATGAGATATACGGCAAGATTATGCTGTTCCGCCACCCGTAACGCTTCTTCTTCGCCAAGCACAAACAGGCCAGTAGACAAACCGTCCGCAGTCATTGAACTCGGATGCAGCACCGTAATGGAGGCCAGATGGTGCTGAATCGGATAACCCGTTTTCGGATCGATTTCATGGGAAAAACGTTTGCCCTGATCTTCAAAATAAATGCGGTAATTACCCGACGTCGCCATGGCTAAATCCTGCAGACCAATCACCTGCTCCACCGAACGGGAACCGTCGAAATTCGGTTTTTCAATCGCGATTTGCCAGTATTTACCTTCGATATTTTTGCCTTTGGCACGAATTTCACCGCCGATTTCCACCATATAATTCCGTACCCCGAATTGCTCAAGGACGTCTGCCGCCTGATCCACGCCGAAACCTTTGGCGATGGAAGAAAGATCGATATAAAGTTGCGGCACGGTTTTTTCAAGCGTGAATCCGCCCGATGTTTGGTTCAGCTTCAATTTATCCGCCCCTACCCATTGTTGGCGTTCCGCCAATTGTTGCGCCGAAGGTTGGCGTTCGGGGCGTTTTTCCGGACCGAATCCCCATAAATTCACAACCGGACCGACAGTCACATCCAGTGCGCCTTCGGTAATCCGATTCAAACGCAAGGCTTCCTGCAACACCGTCCCGAACTCCGCGGAAATCGGCACCGGCGTATTGATTTCCCGCGATTGATTGAAACGGCTTAATTCCGAATTCGGATCATAAGTAGACATTTTGGCATTCACATCTTTCAGAATTTCTTCAATCCGCGCATGCACTTGTTCCGCATTTTGGCTCAGACTGCCGTCATCAATATATTTGATGTGATAAGTGGTGCCCATGGTTTTGCCCACAAGCGAAATAATTTCAGGATCTTTTCCGCAACCGCTTAATGTCGTTAACACAAAAAGTGCGGTCAAAAAAAACGATGTTTTTTTCACGCGGATTTTTCTGTCTTTATCCCCAATAAACAACCGCTTAATTGCAGTCCGTAAAATTAAAATCATTCGGTTCATATTTTTGCCAGAGCGTCTCGCAACGCCCGATTTCCGGTTAGCTTTCGGGCGCATTCGATACGCCCCGATAAATCATTTTCACGAATAAGCGTAAACGGTCAAATTCACAAAACCTTTGCAAATTTGACCGCACTTTTAATTGACGCAGATTAAAATCAACCGCCGAAATCATCTAACAGGATATTTTCATGCTCGACGCCTAAATCTTCCAGCATTTTGATTACCGCCGCATTCATGACCGGAGGTCCGCACATGTAGTATTCGCAGTCTTCCGGCGCTTCATGATTTTTCAGATAGTTTTCATAAAGCACATTGTGAATAAAGCCGGTGTAACCGTCCCAATTATCTTCCGGAAGCGGATCGGAAAGCGCAACGTGCCATGTAAAGTTCGGATTTTCAGCTTGCAGCTGATCGAAATCGTCCACATAGAACATTTCACGTTTGGAACGCGCACCGTACCAGAATGAAATTTTGCGTTTGCTGTGCAAGCGTTTTAATTGGTCGAAAATATGCGAACGCATTGGCGCCATACCCGCACCGCCGCCGATAAACACCATTTCTGCGTCGGTATCTTTCGCAAAGAATTCACCGAACGGACCGGAAATCGTCACTTTATCACCCGGTTTTAATGACCAAATATATGAAGACATTTGACCCGGCGGCACGTCCGGATTACGCGGAGGCGGCGTTGCAATACGCACGTTCAGCATAATAATGCCTTTTTCTTCCGGATATGAAGCCATGGAGTAAGCGCGAACGATATGTTCGTCGACTTTCGACACATAACGCCACAGGTTATATTTATCCCAGTCTTCATGATATTCTTCCGGAATATCGAAGTCTTTATAGTTAACCACATGCGGTTCGGCTTCGATTTGAATATAACCGCCCGCGCGGAACGGCACTTCTTCGCCTTCGGGAATGGCAAGTTTAAGTTCTTTAATGAACGTCGCCTTATTATCGTTGGAAATAACGGTACATTCCCATTTTTTCACGCCGAAGACTTCTTCCGGCAATTCCACGTCCATTGAAGATTTTACGTTCACCTGACAAGACAAACGCCAGCCTTCTTTCGCTTCTTTCTTCGAAATATGCGATAGCTCGGTCGGTAAAATTTCACCGCCGCCCGATTTCACTTTTACGCGACATTGACCGCAAGAACCGCCGCCGCCGCAAGCGGATGACACGAAGATCCCTTTGCTCGCCAATGCGCCGAGCAATTTGCCGCCGGCCGGTAACGTAATGGCTTTTGACGGGTCATCATTAATGGAAATGGTGATGTCGCCGGAATCCACTAATTTGGATTTAGCGATCAAAATCACCACCGCAAGCACCAATACAATGGCAGTAAACGCACCAATACCGAAAATAAAATTACTATCCACGAGATGCTCCTTATAATTGAATGCCTGAGAATGACATAAATCCTAATGCCATTAAACCCGCAGTGATGAAGGTGATACCTAAACCGCGTAGGCCTGCCGGTACGTCCGCATATTTCATTTTTTCCGTTAACCCGGCAAGAGCAACAATCGCTAACATCCAACCGGTCCCCGCGCCGATTCCGTATACCATGGATTCCGCGAAGTTGTATTCACGCTGAACCATGAAGGATACGCCACCGAAGATCGCGCAGTTTACGGTAATTAACGGTAAGAAGATACCCAATGCGCTGTAGAGAGACGGCACGAATTTATCCAGAAACATTTCCAGGATTTGCACTAATGCCGCGATAACGCCGATAAAAGTAATAAAGTTTAAGAAACTTAAATCGACGCCCTCGACTAATGCGCTGTCTTTTAAAACGTGCACATAAACTAATTGGTTTACCGGCACGGAAATACCTAAAACAACGATTACCGCGATCCCTAGACCAAAAGCGGTGGATACTTTCTTAGACACCGCAAGGAATGTACACATACCGAGGAAGAAAGCAAGCGCCATGTTTTCAATAAACACGGACTTCACAAACAGACTAATGTAATGTTCCATTGGTTATTTCTCCTGTTGTGCCGGTTTCCAGGTTCTTAATCCCCAGATAACAAAGCCGATGATGAAGAACGCACTTGGTGCCAATAGGAATAAACCGTTCGCCTGATACCAGCCGCCATCCTGAATCGTTTGGAAAACCGTTACGCCGAAAAGCTTGCCGGAGCCGATCAGTTCCCGCAGGAATGCAACGATAACCAGTATCACACCGTAACCCAGCCCGTTACCGATACCGTCCACAAAACTTTCGATAGGACCGGATTTCATCGCAAAAGCTTCCGCTCGCCCCATTACAATACAGTTAGTAATGATAAGGCCTACGAACACGGAAAGTTGTTTGGATAAATCATAAGCGTAGGCACGTAAAATTTGGTCAACCAAAATTACCAATGAGGCGATGATTGCCATTTGTACGATAATACGAATACTGTTTGGAATATAATTGCGAATACAAGAAATAAAGAAACTTGAAAACGCCGTAACCAAACTCACCGCTATCGCCATTACTACCGCAGTCTGTAACTGAGTCGTTACCGCTAATGCGGAACAAATTCCGAGAATTTGTAATGCAATCGGGTTGTTATCGGCAATTGGCGATAACAATAATTTTTTAAGATTGCTGCCAGCCATTAGTTAGCCCCCTCCGCTTTGAATTTCGCTAAATATGGACCGAAACCGTTTGGACCGAACCAATATTTAAATGAACCGTCGACACCGTTTGAGGTTAAAGTCGCACCAGATAATGCGTCCACCCCGTGTTCTTTATCCGACGAAGCATTTTTGCCTACGCGTAATGCCACTTCATTCGTGTCATTAAACAATTTTTTGCCGACAAAGTATTTTTGCCAGTTAGGATTGGCGATTTCGCCGCCCAAACCGGCGGTTTCACCTTGCTCATAGTAAGTAATACCGTTAATCGTGTTCGCGTCAGTCTGAACTGCGACTAAGCCGTACATAATCGACCACAAACCGTTACCGTACATCGGCAATACAACCTGAGTCACTTTGCCCGCCTCATCTCTTACGAGATAAACCTCTGCAAATTTTGACCGCACTTTTATGCCCGCTTTATCATCTTCGGCGGCAATCGCGACACTCGTTGCGGGATTTTTCGCCGATGCTTTCGCATCAAAGTTCTTCATGCCGTCAACATAATCGCCGGTTGCCAAATCAACGATTTTCGGTTCAATGAATTTCGCGTAAGTTTCCTGAACGTTCGTATTTTTTTGCAATAACCCTGCTGCCTGCAGAATGTTTTTTTGTTTATCAAGTTGCTTTTGAATCTCTTGTGCCGGTTTTAACAACACCGCAGCACCGGCTACGATAAGAGAACAAACTAAACTTAACAGAACAACGACGGTTAATGTTCCGCCAACGCTATCTTTATTAAACTTAGACATTGCGAGCTCTCCGACGTTTGATATTTGCTTGAACGACGACATAGTCGAAAATTGGTGCGAATAAGTTGGCAAATAAAATTGCTAACATCATACCTTCCGGATATGCCGGATTAACAACGCGGATAATCACCGCCATCGTACCGATAAGTGCGCCGTACCACCATTTACCGGTGTTCGTGAATGACGCAGAAACAGGATCCGTCGCCATAAAGAACATCCCTAACGCAAAACCGCCTAATACAAGATGCCAGTGCCACGGCATAGAAAACATCGGATTTGTTTCGGAACCAATCAGGTTAAACAGGGTTGAAGTGATCACCATGCCGACAAACACACCGGCAATAATTCGCCAGGACGCAATACGCGCGAAAACGATAATTGCCGCGCCGACAATGAGGGCTAACGTAGAAACTTCGCCAATTGACCCCGGAATGTTGCCTAAAAACGCATCCATCCAAGTAATCGGTTGACCTGTAGCCACATGTTTTAACGCCGCTTCACCGCCCTGAGACCATTGTGAAAGTGCCGTCGCACCGGAAAAGCCGTCCGCTGCGGTCCAAACTAAATCACCGGAAATTTGGCCGGGATAAGCAAAGAACAAGAATGCACGTCCTGCAAGCGCCGGGTTCATGAAGTTTTTGCCCACTCCGCCAAACACTTCTTTTGCCATCACCAAACCGAATGAAATACCCAGTGCGGCTTGCCATAACGGCAATGTCGGAGGAACGATTAATGCGAACAGAATCGTGGTTACGAAGAAACCTTCGTTCACTTCATGGCCGCGAACAATCGCAAATAACAATTCCCAGAACATCCCCACAACGAATGCTACGATGTAAATAGGTAAGAAGAATGTGGCGCCTAACAGCATTTTGCTGCCCCAACCGCCATTCTCAAGGTCAGCACCTAACGCCTGCGCTAAAGAATAATGCCAGTCGTTCGCCACGACATCGGCTAAATTACCTAAACTGGCAACCGCCGCCATCGATTGAGCACCCACGTTATACAAGCCGTAAAACAACGCCGGAAATAATGCCAACCAAACGATGATCATCATACGTTTTGAGTCAATCGCATCACGCACATGTGTGGTTTTCTGCGTTGCCGTACCCGGCGTATAAAGCAATGTGTAAACCGATTCAAACAACGGATACAATTTTGCATATTTGCCACCGGGTAAAAAAGCGGGTTCCATTTTTTCAAAAAGATTTTTCAACCCCATTTTTAACCTTCCTTCTCAATCTTGTCTAATGCCTGACGCAAGAATGAACCGTAATCGGCTTTACCAGGATCCACGAAAGTACAAAGGGCCAAATCTTCTTCATCCAGCTCTAAGCAACCTAAGGATTGTGCCGAATCCGTATCGCCGACTTCCAAATCACGTAGTAATAATGTCGGCAGAATATCCAACGGCATCACGCGTTCATAAGAACCGATCGGTACCATCGCACGGTGACCACCGTTTTCCGCGGTCGTAAAATTAAACAATTTTTTACCGAAATGCCCCAATACCGTACGCGTAATGGAATACTTATTCGGTTGCGGAGAAATCCAGCCTAAAAACTCTTTCTCGGTATCTTCCGCAAGAACGGAAACCTGTAATGCATAACGACCCAGGTAATTATGCGGACCTTCCGCTTTGGCACCGTACAACACGGAACCGGAAACAACGCGATTTTCTCCCGCACTTAGTTCGTTTTCGGTCAATTGAGCAAGATTCGCTCCCGACACAGTACGCACTAAACGCGGATTTTTCACTTGAGGACCGGCTAAAGACACCACGCGTTCCACAAATAATTCACCGCTTGTGAATAATTTACCGATCGCAATAACGTCCTGATAATTCAAGTGCCATACCGTTTTGGTAAGACTCACGGGATCAATAAAATGAATATGAGTTCCCACCAAACCCGCCGGATGTTTACCGCCGAATTCGTGAACTTTAACGGCGCCGACACCGGAAACATTGCTTCCGGCCGCTTTTACCAGATTGACTTTATCGTGTAAACGCGTTAATACCGTTAAACCGTTAGCAAAATCTTCGGCATGTTCGTTAATGATAACCGCCGGATCCGCCGCTAACGGATTAGTGTCCATCGCATTAACAAAGATAGAGGACGGCACTGCATCAATGGCAGGCACTTTACTGAACGGACGGGTACGTAACGCAGTCCACAAGCCAGAAGCCTGCAGGTTTTGACGGACTTGGTCACCCGTTAATTGATTTAATGCGGCGACATCGTATTTTTCAAAAGTAACCTGTTCGTTACCTTCGACACGAATTACCACGGATTGTAATACACGCTTAGCGCCGCGATTAATTGCGGTCACAGTACCGCTTGCAGGTGCGGTGAAAACAACGCCGGGATTCTTTTTATCTTCAAAAAGAACCTGCCCTTTTTTCACCGTATCGCCTTCACGGACCTTCATAGAAGGACGCATGCCCACATACTCTTCACCAAGCATAGCAACTTCAGTCACGGCATTACCGTCACGGATTACTTGTTCCGGCTTCCCGGCAATAGGAAGATCCAAACCTTTTTTAATCGTAATCATGTTTGCACTACTTTTCGTTAGGTTTAAAAATTAAGTCATTCTTACAAAACGCGTAAAAAAATGACCGCACATTGAGTAATGATTCTCTCGAATCATAAAAATAAAAACTCAAATTCGGGAATTTTGCCTGTTTTCTACTTAATTTTGAGTAGTAAAAACTCAGAAAACTGTGCACGAGACAAAAATAAACACTGCATTCTAACTGAAATACCGTATTTTTTCCACTTATTCCGCATGGACATTTAACATTTTTTATACATTCTTAATGCCCGCCGCCCAAACAATTCGTGGACTGAGGAATCTGCCGATCGCGCGCCCGCCATTCCGCCAACGTAAACGTATGCAAAGCCAGCGCATGGAGCCCGTCGGCAAGCTCTTGCGCCACACATTGATATACCAATTTATGGCGCGCCACCCGGCTTAATTCATTGAACTGCTCGCTGACCAGCACCACTTTAAAATGACTTTCGCCGCCGCGATCCGCGCGATGACGGTGACTTTCGTTTTCGATATGAATAAAGTGCGGTAGAAATTTCTGCGATAATTTTTCCGTTAAGGCTTGTTGTTTTGACATAATATTCCCAAATTTCATTTATTTCGTTTTAAGCGAGCAACAAAGGCTATACATTATTGTCGAAGTTTGCAAGAATAAACCGCTTTCAACCATAAGAAGGAAAAATAAATGAAAATGATGAAAACCCTTTCCCTTGCCGCTGTAATAAGTTCTTTATTTTTGGCCGCCTGTACCGCACCAAGCAATACCTTAACCTTTAACCCGACCGCGCCGACCGCCTCAACGGCGTTTAATACCGGCAATCAAAAAGCCATCGTGTCGGTGGTGACCAAAGACGAACGCCGTCAACCGGAAATCTCCGCTTATACTCACGAAGGGCAGCTCCACAAATTGTCTTCGTCACCGGATGTCACCGCGCTGTTTCAACAAATCATTCAGCAGGATTTAAACGCGAAAGGTTTCCGGCTTTCCAATACGCAAGCGAACACTAACCTATTGGTTACGGTAAAAGAATTTTATGCAAAAGTTGATGAAGGCACGATTCGCCACAAAATCACCTCGCGTATCCAATTGGAAATCCATGTTCAGGGCGCCAAAGGCAACTACACCAAAAACATGGGCTCCAGCCGCGTAGACGAAGGCGCGTTGGGCGTGAATAATCAGGATATTCAGAAATCTTTAGACGCCACCTTAAAAGAAGTGGTCAAGGCTTTGTATAACGACCAGGAAATTGCGAACGCGATCCGTCAATACGCCAATTAAAAAACGTGCGAAAATTTGACCGCACTTTTACGTCCTTAACGGGAACCCGCCGAAAACAAATTCAGAACCAATACGCCGGCAAGGATTAACCCGATGCCGGCAAATCCGGCGGCGTCCGGTTTCTGCCCGAAGGCAAAATACGCCACAACGGAAGTTAAAATGATGCCCACGCCGGACCAAACCGCATACACAATGCCGAGCGGCAGGGTTTTCGTGATAACCGACAGCAAATACAGCGAAATCGCAAATGCCGCAACGGCCACCGCCGCCGGCAGCGGTTTGCTGAAGCCGTCGCTGGCTTTAATGCAGTTGGAACCGATCACTTCAATCACAATGGCAATGGCGAGCAGCATCCAGGGATTCATAACATTTCTCCTCGTAAAAACCTTCCGTTATTCGGCCGAAAGCACGCTTTCCAATTGTTCCTGCGCCGCAAGCCAATTGATTTCCGCCTCATCCAGCGCTTTCTTGGTTTGCATCTGTTGCGCTAAAAGTGCGGTCAGTTTTTCTTTATTTTCGGCGCGGTAAAGCTCGCTGTCCGCCAGTTGAGTTTCGATGTCGGCAAGCCGCTGGGTCAGCCCGTCCATTTCCGTTTCAAACTTCGCAAGTTGCTTACGGATCGGCGCGGTTTGCTGTCGCAATTCCGCTTCACGGCGTTTTTGTTGTTTGCGGTTCTGGCTCGAATTTTCATTCTCCGATTGTTTAAAAACTTCGCTATTTTTGACCGCACTTTTCTCCTGCCCATGGCTGTCGTTCAGCCATTTGGCGTAATCCTCCAAATCGCCGTCGAACGCTTCCACCTGTTTATCGTGCACCAGGTAAAATTCCTCCACCGTATTGCGCAATAAATGGCGATCGTGCGACACCACCACCAACGAGCCGCGGTAATCCACCAAAGCTTCCGTTAAAGCTTGCCGCATGTCCAAATCCAGATGGTTGGTGGGTTCGTCCAGTAACAGCAAATTCGGGCGCCGCCACACGATTAAAGCGAGCACCAAACGGGCTTTTTCACCACCGGAAAATTGTTTGACGGGATCGTGAACTTTATCGCCGTGAAAAGCGAAACTGCCGAGGTAGTTACGCAATTCCTGCTCCGTTTGCTGCGGCGCCAGTTGTTGCAAATGCCAAAGCGCGGATTCCTCCGCCCGTAACGTATCCAATTGATGTTGCGCAAAATAGCCCAGCTGTACGCCTTTCGCCGGTTGCACCGTGCCTGAAAGAGCGGTCAGCTCGCCCGCCAAAAGTTTAATCAGCGTGGATTTGCCGGCGCCGTTTTTACCGAGCAAACCAATGCGCGAACCCGGCACCAGATTCAACTTAATTTTACGCAGAATTTCTACCGCACTTTCGCCCTCGCCGTAACCGGCGGAAGCCTTGTCGATCATCACCAACGGATTCGGTAACGCAAGAGGTTCGCGGAATGAAAAAGTAAAAGGATTATCCACATGGGCCGGCGCAATTAACTCCATTCGCTCCAGGGCTTTCACACGGCTTTGCGCCTGTTTCGCCTTGGTGGCTTTGGCTTTGAAACGGTCGATATATTTTTGCAAATGGGCGATTTTATCCTGTTGCCGGCGGTAAAGAGCGGTTTGTTGCGCCAGTTTTGTCGCCCGTTGCAATTCGAAAGACGAATAATCGCCGGTATATTCATTGAGCTGTTGATTTTCCATGTGAATGATTTTATTTACTATCGGATCCAGAAAATCACGGTCGTGAGAAATCAACACCAATGTACCCGAATATTGAGCCAACCAGCGTTCCAGCCAGATGACCGCATCCAAATCCAAGTGGTTGGTAGGTTCGTCCAACAATAATAAATCCGACGGACAGAGCAACGCCTGCGCCAGATTCAGGCGCATCCGCCAGCCGCCCGAAAAGGATTTCACCGAACGCTGCAGTTCTTCCTGACCAAAGCCCAAACCCTGTAATAACGCGGCGGCGCGGGATTGAATCGTCCAGGCGTCGATGATGTCGAGCCGACCGTGAATACGAGCGATAGCATTGCCGTCATTGCGTTCGTTCGCCTGTACCAATTCCTTTTGTAGCCGTGTGTAAGTGCGGTCGCCTTCAATCACATAATCCAATGCGGAAATCTCAAGTGCGGGCGTTTCCTGATTCACCCAGGATACCGCCCAATCAGCCGGATAGCTGATTTCACCGCCTTCGGGTTGATTTTCTTTTTTTAATAAGGAAAAGAGCGAAGATTTGCCGCAACCGTTTTTGCCCACCAAACCGACTTTTTGTTTAGGATTGATTGTGGCGTTAGCGTTTTCCAGTAATAAATTTTGCCCGCGTTTGAGCGATAAATTTGAAAATAAAATCATAAATTTGTGTTAAATTAATCGATAGTTTTAATCATTCCCCTGTTTTTTAGAGGTTTTACAATGCTTGATTCATTACTTGTGCAATTTGTTGTGTTATGGGCCGTGATTGATCCTATCGGTTCCATCCCCGTTTATCTGACTAAAACGGCAAGATTATCCATTGAGGATCGGCGCCAGGTTGCACTTAAATCCGTTTTAATTGCGAGCGGTATTTTATTATTTTTCTTAGTCGTTGTGCAGGCATTATTTGAACTTATGCAAATTCCTCTTTCCGCATTCCAGATTGCAGGCGGCTTGGTTTTATTTATTTTTGCGCTCACCATGATTTTCGGCGAAGGAAAACCCGAACATGAAATGAAAATGCATACCAATTTATCCGAATTGGCCGTCTATCCGCTTGCCGTGCCGTCTATCGCCTCGCCCGGCGCAATGATGGCGATTGTGATGTTAACGGATAACCATCGTTTTAGTTTTATTGATCAATTTATAACGACGCTTATTATGCTGCTGGTTCTCGGCATTACTTATGTATTATTTTTAATGGCGAACCGTATTCAAAATCTTATCGGAAGCACGGGCGCGGCGGTTATTAGCCGGGTAATGGGATTAATTTTGGCGGCGGTGGCGGTCAATAACATTCTGGTGGGGATTAATGATTTTTATATCCAGTCTTTGCGTTAATACAAACGCTATATAAGAAAAAGTGCGGGAGAAATTTGAATAGTTTTTGACCGCGCTTTTCTTTTTCGCGTAAAAAATGAGTGAAAACGCAACATTTACGTGATCCATCTCACAAAATCGAAAGAAATGATTTTGTTCTTTTACCCGTTTAGAGTATCTTTATGGCGCAAACAACTGGTTTGTTTTTTTATTTTTTGGAGAATGATTATGTTTGGTCCGTTTAAACCGGCACCGCATATTGCGGAGCTTCTGGCGGATAAGATTGATTCAACGTACAAACATTTACGTTGGCAGGTTTTCGCGGGAATATTTTTTGGTTATGCCGCATTCTACTTTGTTCGCGCAAACTTCGATTTAGCGCAAAAAGGCTTAATTGAAGCCGGCATGTATACTAAAACAGAATTGGGAATCATCGGTACCGGTGCCGGTTTGGCATACGGTTTGTCAAAATTCATTATGGCGGGGATGTCCGATCGCTCGAATCCGAAAGTGTTCTTACCGTGCGGTTTGTTACTTTCAGGTTTGTGTATGACATTAATGGGATTGATGCCTTGGGCAACCTCCGGCATCGCCATTATGTTCACGTTAATTTTCCTGAACGGTTGGTTCCAGGGTATGGGATGGCCGCCGTGCGGTCGCACCATGGTTCACTGGTGGTCTAAATCGGAACGCGGAACTATCGTTTCAATCTGGAACTGCGCCCATAATGTGGGAGGCATGGTGCCGGGTATGATGGTGTTATTGGCCAGCGCCGTTTATTTCAGCCAACACGGTGTTCAGGCCACGGCGAAAGACGTATGGCAACAGGCGTTATATTATCCGGGCATTGCCGCTATGGTTGCCGCCGTTCCTATCTATTTAATGATGAAAGATACGCCGCAATCCTGCGGTTTACCGCCGATCGAAAAATGGCGTAACGATTATCCGGACGATTACGATGAAAAAACCGCGGAAAAAGATTTGGGCACCAAAGAAATCTTCGTCAATTATGTGCTTAAAAACAAATTATTGTGGTACATCGCCATCGCCAACGTATTTGTGTATTTAATCCGTTACGGCGTGTTGAAATGGTCACCGGTTTACCTCGGCGAAGTGAAACACTTCAACATTAAAGGAACCGCCTGGGCCTATACCATTTACGAGCTTGCAGCGATTCCGGGCACCTTATTGTGCGGTTGGGTTTCCGATAAAATTTTCAGAGGCAAACGCGGCGTAACCGGTTTCGTATTCATGATTTTAACCACCATCGCCGTATTCGCCTTGTGGAAAAACCCGGCAACGCCGGAAGCGGAATTGGCGCAATATGCCGGTCGTCCGTTCTATGAAAATCCGTATCAATTAACCGACTTTATTTTAATGACAACCGTTGGTTTCTTAATTTACGGACCGGTTATGTTAATCGGCTTACACGCCCTTGAACTCGCGCCGAAAAAAGCCGCGGGTACCGCCGCAGGTTTCACCGGTTTATTCGGTTATTTGGGCGGCACGGTTTCCGCCTCGGCCGTAGTCGGCTGGGCCGCCGATAAATTCGGCTGGGACGGCGGTTTCTATGTCATGATCGTCGGCGGTCTACTGGCCGTTCTGCTGATGTTTATCGTGATGATTGCCGAAGGCAAACATAAAGCCCAATTACGCGAGCATTACGGTAAATAGCCTTTAAACGAAAAGGAAGAGCGCAAGTTCTTCCTTTTTTGTTATCCGGCGGAATTTAACCTTATCCGCCTGAAAAACGTTGCATTTTTTGACCGCACTTTTACGTACTTATCTGCAAAACCTAAAGGAGGTTTTATGAAACTTAAAATGTTAGCCGCAGCCGTTGCCATGGCGACGTTAACGGCATGTTCTTCCCAATCGTCCACATCTCAACAAACCGTGAAAAATCAGGATAAAATCGTTATCGCCCACCGCGGTGCAAGCGGATATCTGCCGGAACACACGCTGGAAAGCAAAGCCTTGGCGTTCGGACAAAAAGCCGATTATCTGGAACAGGATTTAGCCATGACCAAAGACAACCGCCTGATTGTGATTCACGATCACTTCCTCGACGGTTTAACCGATGTGGCGAAAAAATTCCCGAACCGCAAACGCGCCGACGGACGTTATTATGTGATCGACTTCACCCTGAAAGAAATCCAAAGTCTTGAAATGACGGAAAATTTCAAAACCGAAAACGGCAAGCAGGTACAAGTTTATCCGAACCGGTTCCCGTTATGGAAATCCCATTTCCGCATTCACACTTTTGAAGACGAATTGGAATTCATTCAGGGATTAGAAAAATCCAGCGGTAAAAAAATCGGTATTTACCCTGAAATCAAAGCCCCTTGGTTACACCACAAAGAGGGCAAAGATATCGCCAAAGCCACGCTGGAAGTGTTGAAAAAATACGGTTACACCAAAAAATCCGATACGGTTTATCTGCAAACCTTCGATTTCAACGAACTTAAACGGATAAAAACCCAACTGCTACCGCAAATGGGTATGGATTTGAAATTAGTACAGCTCATTGCTTATTCCGACTGGCATGAAACGGAAGAAAAAAATGCCGACGGCAAATGGGTGAATTACGATTATGACTGGATGTTTAAAGACGGCGCAATGGCGGAAGTGGCGAAATATGCCGACGGCGTCGGTCCCGGCTGGTATATGCTGGTGGATGAAAAACAATCCAAAGCCGGCAACATCGTGTACACGCCGTTGGTTAACGAACTGAAAAAATACCGCATGGAACTGCATCCGTACACCGTGCGCAAAGACGCGTTGCCGCCATTCTTCAGCGATGTAAACCAAATGTACGATGCGTTGCTGAACAAAGCGGGCGCCACCGGCGTATTCACCGATTTCCCGGACACCGCCGTGGAATTTCTGAAAAAATAGCGGTGTCACGCTCAATATTAAAAAGTGCGGTCAAAAAATTAAACGTTTTTTGCCCGCACTTTTCTATATATTCATCCAGCTGAAAGGCTTCAATTCAAACAATAATCTTTTATTAAAAAAGCATTTTTGTGATCTAGATCACATTTATAGCTAAAAAATATATTTATATACCTCGAAAGAAGTACAATCTCCTCAGTTTAATATTTAACAACTTTAGGAGAAATCGTTATGAGTAACACTGTTGAAAAGACGGTAAGCCCGGCGCAAGCCGAAGTGAACTCACTGGTTGAAAAAGGTTTGGTTGCACTGGAGAAATTCAGGGAACTGAATCAGCAACAAGTGGATTACATCGTTGCCAAAGCCTCGGTAGCCGCACTGGATCAACACGGCGTATTAGCGCTACATGCCTTGCAGGAAACGGGGCGCGGCGTATTCGAGGATAAAGCCACCAAAAATCTGTTTGCCTGCGAACACGTGGTAAACAAAATGCGGCACTGGAAAACCGCCGGAATTATCAGCGACGATGATGTCACCGGTATTACGGAAATTGCCGATCCGGTGGGTGTCGTCTGCGGTATCACGCCGACCACCAACCCGACTTCCACCGCTATTTTCAAATCACTGATTGCTTTAAAAACCCGCAATCCTATTATTTTTGCTTTCCACCCTTCCGCTCAACAATCTTCCGCTCATGCCGCGCAAATCGTACGTGACGCCGCGGTAGCCGCCGGTGCGCCGGAAAATTGTATTCAATGGATCGAACACCCGTCTATGGAAGGAACCAACGCGTTGATGAACCATCCGGGCATTGCCACTATTCTGGCGACCGGCGGTAACGCCATGGTGCAGGCGGCGTATTCCTGCGGTAAACCGGCGCTGGGCGTCGGCGCCGGAAACGTGCCCGCTTACGTGGAAAAATCCGCCGATATTAAACAGGCCGCTCACGATATCGTGATGTCGAAATCTTTCGATAACGGCATGGTATGCGCTTCGGAACAAGCCGCTATTATCGATGCGGAAATTTATGACGAATTCATCAACGAACTAAAATCTTACGGCGTGTATTTCGTCAATAAAAAAGAAAAAGCTTTACTGGAAGCGTTTATGTTCGGCGTAAAAGCCAACAGTGCAAACTGCGCCGGTGCGAAACTGAACGCCGACGTAGTGGGTAAATCCGCATACTGGATTGCACAACAGGCGGGCTTTGAAGTACCTGAAAAAACCAACATTCTCGCCGCAGAATGCAAAGAAGTCAGCCCGAAAGAACCTTTAACCCGGGAAAAATTATCGCCGGTACTCGCTATTCTGAAATCCAATTCTACGGAACAAGGTCTGGCGCTTTCCGAGGCGATGGTGGAATTTAACGGCTTGGGACATTCCGCGGCAATTCATACCAAAGACGCCAACCTGGCTAAACAATTCGGCGAACGGGTTAAAGCCATTCGCGTTATCTGGAATTCGCCTTCTACTTTCGGCGGTATCGGCGACGTTTATAACGCCTTCCTGCCTTCATTAACCCTGGGCTGCGGTTCTTACGGTAAAAACTCCGTCAGTAACAATGTCAGCGCCATGAACTTAGTGAACATCAAACGCGTAGGAAGACGGAGAAATAACATGCAATGGTTTAAAGTACCGTCAAAAATCTATTTTGAACGGGATTCAATTCAATATTTACAATCTGTACCGGATATGCAACGCGTAGTTATCGTCACCGACCGTACTATGGTGGATCTGGGATTCGTACAAAAAATCGCTCATCAGTTGGAATCCCGCCGCGATCCGGTATCTTATCAACTGTTTGCCGATGTCGAGCCGGATCCGAGCATCCAAACCGTACGTCGCGGCGTAGATTTAATCCGTAATTTCAAACCGGACACAATTATCGCGCTCGGCGGCGGTTCGTCCATGGATGCGGCAAAAGTCATGTGGTTATTCTACGAACAACCGGAAGTGGATTTCCGCGATTTAGTTCAGAAATTTATGGATATCCGCAAACGCGCCTTTAAATTCCCGTCGTTAGGTAAAAAAGCTCGTTATATCGGCATTCCGACCACATCCGGTACGGGTTCGGAAGTCACGCCGTTTGCGGTGATTACCGAAGGTAACAAAAAATATCCGATTGCGGATTATTCCTTAACTCCGACAATCGCTCTGGTGGATCCGGCGTTAGTGATGACGGTGCCGGCTCATGTGGCGGCGGATACCGGATTGGATGTATTAACCCATGCGACCGAAGCTTATGTTTCCGTACTTGCCAACGATTATACCGACGGTCTGGCTTTACAAGCGATTAAACTGGTGTTCCAGTATTTGGAAAAATCCGTGAAAGAAACCGATCCGGAAGCCAGAGAAAAAATGCACAATGCCTCCACTATCGCAGGTATGGCGTTTGCCAACGCATTTTTAGGCATGAATCACTCGCTAGCCCACAAAATCGGCGGTTATTTCCATACGCCGCACGGTCGTACCAATGCGATACTGATGCCGCACGTGATTCGTTACAACGGCACGAAACCGACGAAAACTGCCACATGGCCGAAATATAATTATTACAAAGCGGATGAAAAATATCAGGATATCGCCCGTTTGTTAGGCTTACCGGCGGCGACACCGGAAGAAGGCGTGAAGTCTTATGCCAAAGCGGTTTACGATTTAGCGGTGCGCTGCGGCATTAAAATGTCTTTCAAAGAACAAGGTCTGGAAGAAAAAGCCTGGATGGATGCTCGTCATGAAGTAGCCTTACTCGCTTATGAAGACCAATGTTCGCCGGCCAACCCGCGTTTGCCGATTGTGGCGGATATGGAAGACATTCTGACCAAGGCTTATTATGGCTATGACGAAAGTCAATATTAATTAAAAAAACTCGTAAAAAATCGACCGCACTTTATCCCCGAAAACCGGCCAGAACGCCGTTGAGTAAAGAGATAAAGTGCGGTTTTTTATATTATTTATCGAGGTTAAATATCTTTCACGTCTTTTGCGCCGAGTTTCACATAAGCTTCGTGAACGGGATCCACATATTTAGATTTCTTAATCATGCCTTCTATGGTCGTGCCTTGAATCAGAATAGAAAAAGTCACCACCGTATAAGTCATTAAAATAATCACATCGCGCACGTCAAGTTTCATCCCGTCACCGATAACGAAACCTACGCCGGACGGAATGGAAAGCGCCATCGCCAGGGCAAGCCCGCCGCGCAGCCCGCCCCATGTCAAAATGCGCAGCGTGTACGGGTTATAAAGGCGATAACGCGACATAATTTGATAAGGAATCCATACACTTAAATAACGCGCGCCCAAACAAATCGGAATGGAAAACAACATCAAAAGAGAGCTCTCGAAATTAAAATCCACCAACAAAAGCACCAGTCCAATCAGTAGAAACAGCAGCGAATTAAGCGAATGGTCGATCATTTCCCAGAAATTATCCAGATACAAACGGCTTTGTTGGGAAAAACCATGGCGACGTGTCCAGTTACCAATCATAATCCCCGCCACCACCATGGTGAGCGCACCGGAAACATGAAGCAAATTCGCCATACTGTAACCTACGGTCGGAACGGTTAAGGTGATAAGAATTTCCAAGCTGCCGTCATCCGTGGCGGAAATAAAGCTATGCGCCACAAAACCGGTCAGCAAACCGAATAAAATCCCGCCTACGGCTTCCTGCAGGAATAAACCCAATACCCCGCCGACAGTCGGCGATTGCCCTTCAAAAGCGACGGCAAAAATCGTGGTGAAAATCACCAATCCGATTCCGTCGTTAAACAACGATTCGCCTTCCACCTGCATTGACATTCGTTTCGGCGCTTTCAGATTTTTGATAATCGCCAGCACGGCAATGGGGTCGGTGGGAGAAATCAACGAACCGAATAACAGGCAGTAAATAAAATCGATATTCAGCTCTAACAGAATCGCCACGCCGTAGAGTAAAAAACCAATAATGAACGTCGACGCAAGGGTGGAAAACAACGCATAAACCGCAATTTCCCGGCGTTGTTCCTTCATTAACGGCAATTTAATGCCGAGCGAACCGGCAAACAACAGAAATCCGAGCATGCCGTCCAGCAAAAAATGCTGGAAATCGAGTTTCTCTATGATGGAAATCGCCAATCGGTCCAACTTAAACCAGCCGAACGAACTGAACGCCCAAAGCAACAGCGAACCGACCATGGCGGAAGCCGTGATAACGATGGTGGATTGAAGATTTTCATTGATTTTCAGCGTGAAAAAATTAATGAACATCGCCAGCCCGAACAAAAAGCAAATATAAGAATAAATTTCCATTATTTTTTCCACCCTTTCAACGCATCGGCGAAGGCATTATTTGCAAATTGATTACGCGAAGGGCGGTCGTTCCGTTCCTGACGGGATTTTGCCGATAAAGTGCGGTCAGATTTTTCATTGTTTTTCAGCGGAGTTTCGTCCAATCGCATGGTCAGTGAAATGCGTTTGCGCGCCACATCCACGTCCAACACTTTAACTTTTACCACATCACCGGTTTTCACCACCTGATGAGGATTTTCCACGAATTTGTCCGATAACCCGGAAATGTGCACCAAGCCGTCCTGATGAACGCCAATGTCCACGAAAGCGCCGAAATTGGTGACATTGGTAACGGTGCCCTCCAAAATCATACCCGGTTTTAAATCCGCAATTTCTTCCACGCCGTCCATAAAAGCGGCGGTTTTAAATTCGCCGCGCGGATCGCGTCCCGGTTTTTCCAGTTCTTTGAAGATATCCATTACCGTCGGCAGACCGAACTGCTCGTCGGTGAATTGCTTGGCGTCCAGCTGACGAATCGCCGCGCTGTTGCCCATTAAATCCTGAACGGATTGCGTCGTCGCCTGCAGAATTTTTTCCACCACGGAATAACTTTCCGGGTGCACGCCGGAAGCATCCAGCGGATTTTTTCCGTTGATAATCCGCATAAATCCGGCGCACTGTTCAAAAGCTTTCGGCCCCAAACGCGGCACTTTTTTCAATTCGGCGCGGCTGTTAAAACGTCCGTTTTCATCGCGATACGCCACAATATTCTGCGCCAGCGTTTTGCTCATGCCCGCAACCCGCGCCAACAACGGCACGGACGCCATATTTAAATCCACGCCTACGGCATTTACGCAGTCTTCCACCACCGCGTCCAACTTGCGGGCCAGCTGAATTTGGTTGACGTCATGCTGATATTGTCCGACGCCGATAGCTTTCGGGTCGATTTTCACCAATTCCGCCAACGGATCCTGCAAACGACGCGCAATAGAAACCGCGCCGCGCAGCGATACGTCCAACTCCGGAAATTCCGCCGCCGCCAATTCGGAAGCGGAATAAACGGAGGCGCCCGCTTCACTCACAACCACGGTCTGCGGCTTGTGATCCTTCATTTCTTTAATTACTTCTTTAGCGAACCGTTCGGTTTCGCGGGACGCCGTGCCGTTTCCGATAGCAATCAATTCCACATTGTGTTTTTTAATCAGTTTGTAAGCGGCGACCATGGCTTCGTCCATACGTCCCGTATGGGGATAAATAGTGGCGGTTTCCAGTAATTTACCGGTGTTATCCNNCCATTAAAAGTGCGGTCAGATTTCGGGCAAAAACGTCAATGGCTTCGTCTTCCGCTTTTTCGCGCAAAACGCCCATCAATTCGGTTTCCAAATGCAACGCCACTTTAATTTTCCAGGTCCAGGCAATAACCTGTTCCCGCCATTTATCGGCAGGCTGGCCGCTGAAACGAACATCCAAATGGCGGCGGATAATTTCTTCACAATAACTGGAGCGACTGCCTTCTTCCGCGTCGGGATCCGCATTCAGACTTAACTGCAAAATGCCTTCGTTGCGCCCGCGGAACATTGCCAATGCGCGATGAGACGGTACTTTGTTAAAGGGTTCCTGATGATCGAAATAATCCTGAAACTTCGCGCCTTCCGCTTCTTTACCTTCAAAAACTTTAGAAATAATGACCGCACTTTGGGTTAAATACTGACGGACTTTTGCCAATAATTCGGCATCTTCGGCAAAGCGTTCCATCAAAATGTAACGCGCGCCGTCCAATGCGGCTTTGCTGTCGGCAACGCCTTTATTCGCATCCACAAATTGCTGTGCCGTCGTTTCCGGATCACGGTTTGGTTCCGTCCACAACAAGTCTGCCAGCGGTTCCAGCCCCGCTTCCACGGCAATCTGTCCTTTGGTGCGGCGTTTCGGTTTGTACGGCAGATACAAATCTTCCAGTTCCGTTTTGCTTTGGGTGAGCAGAATTTTATCCCGCAATTCGTCGGTTAATTTTCCCTGATCGCCAATGGATTTCAAAATGGTCTGGCGGCGTTCTTCCAATTCGCGTAAATAAAGCAGGCGGGTTTCGAAATGACGCAGTTGACTGTCGTCCAGCCCGCCGGTGGCTTCTTTGCGATAACGGGCGATAAAGGGAATGGTGTTGCCGTCGTCCAGTAATTGCATGGCGGCGAGAATTTGTTGCGGTCGAACCTGAAGCTCCGCGGCGATAATTTGGCTGATTTGTTGATTTAACATGATTTTCTCTTAAATAAAAAAATGGAGATAGCATACTGGTTTTAGCGCTTGGGCTCAACCGCTAATCATCGACATAATATTTATGATCCCTATCACAAAAATCAGAATTATCGCTAGACAGAACCGGCGCTGATGTTTAATAATCAAATAAATTTTCACCATAAGGATATATTATGACAACACAATTAGATGCATTAAAACAAATGACCGTCGTAGTGGCGGATACCGGCGATATTGAAGCAATGAAAATTTACCAACCGCAAGACGCCACAACCAATCCGTCTTTAATCTTAAGCGCATCCGCACTGCCGCAATACGCGCCGTTAATCGACGATGCCGTCGCTTACGCCAAAGCCAAAAGCGCGGATAAAGCGCAACAATTAATTGATGCGGAAGACAAATTAGCGGTCAATATCGGCTTAGAAATTCTAAAACTCGTTCCGGGACGCATTTCGACCGAAGTGGATGCCCGTCTTTCTTACGACACTCAAGGAACGATTGAAAAAGCCCGTAAAATCATTGCGTTATATAACGAAGCCGGAGTCGCAAACGATCGTATTCTGATTAAAATCGCCTCAACCTGGCAAGGTATCCGTGCGGCGGAAGTGCTTGAAAAAGAAGGCATTAACTGCAACTTAACGTTATTGTTCTCTCAAGCGCAAGCCCGTGCCTGTGCGGAAGCCGGCGTTTATTTAATCTCTCCGTTCGTCGGTCGTATTCTCGACTGGTATAAAGCTAACGGCGACAAACAGGAGTATGCGCCGGCGGAAGATCCGGGCGTGATTTCCGTCACACAAATCTACAACTACTACAAACAGTACGGTTATAAGACCGTCGTCATGGGCGCAAGTTTCCGTAATATCGGCGAAATTACCGAATTAGCCGGTTGCGACCGTTTAACCATCGCGCCGCCGCTGTTAAAACAGTTGCAGGAAAGCACAGCGCCGTTGGCCCGCAAATTAGAATACAAAGGCGAAGTGCAAGCCCGTCCGGCACCGATGACGGAAGCGGAATTCTATTGGGAACACAATGCGGATCCAATGGCCGTCGATAAATTAGCGGAAGGAATTCGCAAATTCGCCGCCGATATTGAAAAATTAGAAGCGATGCTTGCGGCAAAACTTTAATTTCTCAACCGAACGGCTCCAAAGTGCGGTCAAAAAAACGCAAGTTTTTTTCCGCACTGTAAACAAAAGGCATAACAGACAAAAGAGTTGGTAAAAAAACCGACTCTTTTTTTTTGCTTAAAAAATCCACTATGGCGATAAAAAAGTGCGGTGAAAAATTTTAATGTTTTTCACCGCACTTTTCTATTTGAGGATTGCTCGGACTAATAATCTTCCATGTAACCTAAACTGCGTAACGCCCGTTCGTCGTCCGCCCAGCCGGATTTCACTTTCACCCATAATTCCAGGTGAACTTTGTTGTCAAACAGACGTTCCATATCCTGGCGGGCTTCGGTGCCGATAACTTTGATTTTTTGTCCGCCTTGTCCGATGACCATTTTTTTCTGACCGTCGCGTTCGACCAGAATCAAGCCGTTAATTTCATAAACGCCGCGCTCGTTTAATTTGAACTGTTCGATTTCTACGGTGACGGAATAAGGCAATTCTTCACCCATGAAGCGCATTAATTTTTCACGGATAATTTCCGACGCCATAAACCGCTGCGAACGGTCGGTTACGTAATCTTCCGGGAAATGGTGGATGCCCGGTTTTAATGAGCGGCGCACGATTTCCTGTAATTTATGGACATTATTGCCCCGTTGCGCGGAAATCGGGACAATATCGGTGAAATTAAATTTCCCGCTTAATTCGGTAATAAAGGGTAACAATTCGTCTTTATTTTTTACGTTGTCGATTTTGTTGATCGCCAATACCACCGGCGCTTTTGCCTGTCGCAATTTATTCAGCACCATCTCGTCGTCTTCGTTCCAGTGGGTGCCGTCCACCACGAAAATAATCAGATCCACATCACCGATCGCGCTGCTTGCCGCACGATTCATTAAGCGATTAATGGCACGCTTTTCTTCGATATGTAATCCCGGCGTGTCCACATAAACGGCCTGATACGGACCTTCCGTATGAATACCCACGATACGATGGCGAGTCGTCTGCGCCTTGCGGGAAGTGATGGAAATTTTTTGTCCTAAGATTTTGTTTAATAAGGTGGATTTGCCCACATTCGGGCGACCGACGATAGCAATAAAACCGCAATAGGTTTCGGCATTTTCGGTTGGAGTTAAGTTTTTATCCGTCATTTTATATCCAATACTTTTAAAATTTGTTCCGCCGCCGCTTGTTCCGCTTTGCGACGACTGCTTGCCACACCGATAAAAGTGCGGTCTAAATTTTCTACGTGACATTCTACGGTAAAGGTCTGGCAATGGGCTTCGCCCTGAATATCCGTCACATTATAGGCCGGTAATGCCAAGCGTTTCCCTTGTAAATATTCCTGCAGCCGGGTTTTCGGATCTTTCTGATTTTCTCCCGGTTGAATATTCTGCAGCAATGTTTCATACCAAGTACGCACGACTTTCATTGCTTTCGGCAAATCGCTGTCCATCGATATCGCACCGATGATCGCTTCCACGCAGTCGGCCAGAATGGACGCCCGCCGGAAACCGCCGCTTTTCAGTTCGCCGGCGCCCAATGCCATATAGTCACCTAAATCGAATTCATGCGCCAGTTCCGCCAGAGTTTTTTCCCGAACCAACGTGGCGCGCATACGGCTTAATTCGCCTTCATTACAGCGGGGAAATTGTAAATACAACGCTTCTCCGATGGTTAAGTTCAAAATGGCGTCACCAAGAAATTCGAGACGTTCGTTATGAACCTTTGCCGCGCTACGGTGCGTCAATGCCTGTTTTAATAAGCTAAGATCGGAAAATTCGTAGCCGATTCTGCGCTGTAATTTATCCAAATGTTTCATGTCGATTATTGAATTTTAGTAAATAAGCGTTCCGTACGAATGCCCGTCGGCCATTGATTCGGTTCTTTATCCAAACTTAACCAAATGTAAGTGGCTTTCCCAACAATATTTTTTTCCGGTACAAATCCCCAGAAACGGCTGTCTTCACTCATATTGCGATTGTCGCCCATCACGAAATACTGGCCTTGCGGCACTACCCATTCCGTAATGTAATATTCCTGTTTGTCATATTGTTGATAACGGAACCCTTCCGAAATCGGTTCCGGAAACCAATGAATCTTATGGGTGACGTCTCCGGTTTCCGTCAGTTCCAGCATGCTTGGGCCATAAATCAGGGAGCCGTCGGGATTTTTACCTAAAATCGCCTTAAAGGCGTCATTCGGCACCGCTTCGCTGTATTCAAATTCTTTGCTCTGGCAGTTTTCTTCGCAAGGTTTTCCGTTTTGTCCGTAAACGATGGTCAATTTGCGTTCGATTTCGTTATACATTACGCGATCGCCGCCAATGCCGATAACCCGTTTAATGTAATCGATATTAGGCTGAGTCGGCGCTTTGAACACAATCACATCGCCGCGTTTTACATTACCGGTTTCGATTAACGTGTTTTGGAACACGGGATCTTTAATGCCGTAGGCATATTTTTCCACCACAATAAAGTCTCCGACCCGTAAAGTCGGCTCCATGGATTGCGACGGAATTTGAAAGGGTTCGAACAGGAAAGAACGTAAAATTAATACGAACGCCAAAACCGGGAATAATGATGCGATGAATTCTTCTCCTTCGCCAATCGGTTCAATTTTGGCTTTTTCTTCATCCGTCAGCAGCTGTCCGCTACGTTGTTCCGCTCGGGCAATTTGGCGTTTTCGGCGGGGAATCACGGAAAATCGGTGATAACACCATAAAATACCGGAAAGTGCGGTCAATAAAATCAACAAAATTGAGAAGGTGTTGGGTAACTGCAGAGAATCCAACACTTTCCAAACCGCGAAGCCGACAACTAATAAAATCGGGAGAAAGAGCTTTGACATAATTTTCCTTAATCCTTACCTACGTGTAAAATGGCTAAGAACGCTTCCTGCGGCACTTCTACGTTGCCCAGTTGTTTCATACGTTTCTTCCCTTCTTTCTGTTTCTGCAACAGTTTTTTCTTACGGCTCACATCGCCGCCGTAGCATTTTGCCAAGACGTTTTTGCGCAATTGTTTTACGGTCGAACGGGCAATGATTTGATTACCGATCGCCGCTTGGATGGCAATGTCGAATTGTTGACGCGGAATCAATTCTTTCATTTTTTCCACTAATTCGCGTCCGCGATATGTCGCGTTTTCTCTATGCACAATTAATGCCAGGGCATCGACACGATCGCCGTTGATCATAATATCTACCCGTACCATATTGGCGGATTGGAAACGTTTAAAACCGTAATCCAATGAGGCGTAACCGCGTGAAGTGGATTTCAGACGATCGAAGAAATCCAGCACCACTTCGCCCATCGGAATTTCATAGGTCAGCGCAATCTGGTTACCATGATAAACCATATTGGTTTGTACGCCGCGTTTTTCTACACAAAGCGTAATCACATTCCCCAAATATTCCTGCGGTACTAACATATTGCATTCCGCAATCGGTTCGCGGATATCGGCGATATTGTTTAGCGGCGGTAGTTTTGACGGGCTATCTACATAGACCACCTCGCCGTTAGTGAGTTCTACTTCATACACTACCGTCGGCGCCGTGGTGATTAAATCCAGGTCATATTCCCGTTCCAAACGTTCCTGAATGATCTCCATGTGCAGTAACCCAAGGAAACCGCAACGAAAACCGAATCCTAATGCGCTGGAGGTTTCCGGTTCATAAAACAGCGAAGCGTCATTCAGACTCAATTTGGCCAGGGCATCACGGAAGGCCTCATAATCGTCCGAACTGACAGGGAATAATCCCGCGTAAACTTGCGGTTTTACTTTCTTAAAGCCCGGTAACGCTTTCATTGCCGGATCATGCTGATGGGTTAATGTATCTCCCACCGGCGCGCCCAGAATATCTTTAATGGCGCAAACAACCCAGCCTACTTCGCCGGTAGTCAGCTCGGTTTTATCCACCTGTTTCGGGGTGAAAATTCCTAAACGATCCACATTATAGGTTTGTCCGGTGGACATCACCTTAATTTTATCGCCTTTTTTCAGCGAACCGTTTTTTACGCGGACAAGCGATACCACTCCCAAGTAATTGTCAAACCAGGAATCGATAATTAAGGCTTGCAACGGCGCATTAGGATCGCCTTCCGGCGCGGGAATTTTATGCACGATTTCTTCCAGCACCTCTTCGATACCGACGCCGGTTTTAGCGGAACAACGCACCGCTTCCATTGCGTCAATGCCCACGATGTCTTCAATTTCTTCCGCCACGCGTTCCGGATCCGCCGCCGGCAAATCGATTTTGTTTAAGATCGGCACCACTTCCAAATTCATTTCAATGGCGGTGTAGCAATTCGCCAGCGTTTGCGCTTCCACGCCCTGTCCGGCGTCCACCACTAACAGCGCGCCTTCACAAGCGGCAAGAGAGCGCGATACTTCGTAAGAAAAGTCCACATGTCCCGGCGTATCGATAAAGTTCAACTGGTAAGTTTCGCCGTCTTTGGCTAGATAATTGAGCGTAACGCTTTGCGCTTTAATAGTGATTCCGCGTTCCCGTTCGAGATCCATCGAATCCAGCACTTGCGCTTCCATTTCACGATCAGACAATCCGCCGCAGGTTTGAATTAAACGATCGGAAAGCGTGGATTTACCGTGGTCGATATGGGCGATAATGGAAAAGTTACGAATGTTTTTCATAAATAAACAGTTAAAAATCAATAATAGAATGTAAAAAATTAATCGATGAATTGTACCTGAAAGTCAGTGAAACGGCTAGAAGTGCGGTAGGAAATTGGAAGATTTTTGTAAAAAAACAGCCCCAAAGTCACCTTTGGGGCCAAATTCATAAAGTTCGCGAATCAATTATAGCGATTCAGTGAAAGTACGAGTGATTACATCGCGTTGTTGTTCCGGAGTTAATGAGTTAAAACGTACTGCATAACCGGAAACACGGATTGTTAATTGCGGATAGTTTTCAGGATGTTTCACCGCGTCTTCTAAGGTTTCGCGGCGTAATACGTTAACGTTTAAGTGTTGACCGCCTTCTACTTTTACGGAAGGTTGAACGTCAACCGGTAATTCGCGGTATTCGAATTGACCTAATTCGCTTACTGCCACGACCTGGTCTTCTGCGAAACCTGATTTAGCCGCTAAACAACGGGCTTCACCTTTATCGCTGTCTAATAACCAGAATGAATTTAATAAGCTGTCATTTGCCGCTTGAGTAATTTGGATACCTTTAATCATAAGTGCCTCCATTTGGCTGTTGGGAATTAAAATCTTCAAAAGTTGCCGTAAATTTTATCAAAAAATTTGAGTAGATCAACTATTTTTTGACCAAAATCAAATTTATTTTTAATTTAAAATAGTAAAGAATTTGATGTAAATCAATCATATAAGTTTAAAAGGCTTATTTTTCATAGGGTTATAGAGAATTCGAAGATAAAACACTATCTAATCCGACCGCACTTCTTTATAATTTAGCCATGATTAACGGCAAAGGATAAAACATGAAAACCTGGAAAGACGTCATCGGCAAGGAAAAAACGCAACCTTATTTTCAACATATTCTTGCACAGGTACATCAGGCGCGCGCCGCCGGAAAAGTGGTTTATCCGCCCCAGGCAGACATTTTTAACGCTTTTAAATTAACCGAATTCGAACAGGTAAAAGTCGTGTTGTTAGGCCAGGATCCCTATCACGGCCCCAATCAGGCGCACGGTCTGGCGTTTTCCGTGAAACCGCCGGTCGCGCCGCCGCCGTCACTGGTGAATATGTATAAAGAGCTATCGGACGAATATCCCGATTTCCGGATACCGAATCACGGTTCCCTGGTACAATGGGCGCAACAGGGCGTATTACTGCTTAACACGGTTTTAACCGTGGAGCAGGGGCAAGCGCATTCCCACGCCAATTTCGGTTGGGAAACCTTTACCGATCGCGTTATTCACGCCTTAAACGAGCAGCGGGAGCATCTGGTTTTTTTGCTTTGGGGCAGTCACGCGCAGAAAAAAGGGCAATTTATCGATCGCACAAAACATTGCGTATTGACGGCGCCGCATCCTTCGCCGTTATCCGCTCATCGCGGCTTTTTCGGCTGCGGGCATTTTTCTCGGACGAACGATTACTTACGTCGTTACCACATTCCTGAAATTAACTGGCAATTAGACAATATTTAAATTTTTATGTTAGCAATTATTTCACCTGCAAAAACGTTGGATTATCAACGCGCGCTACCAAAACTCGCATTTACTCAACCGCAATTAACGGATTACAGCCGGCAATTGGTTGATGTCTGCCGTCAACTGACGCCGGCGCAAATCGGCTCCCTAATGTCCGTCAGTGATAAACTGGCCGGTCTGAACGCCGCCCGTTTCGCCGACTGGCAAAAAGTTCATAACGAACAAAACGCTCGCGCCGCCGTTTACGCTTTTCGCGGTGACGTTTATAGCGGTTTAGACGCGGACAGTTTAACGGCTGAAGATATTCAATTCGCGCAAGCCCATTTACGCATGCTATCGGGGTTATACGGTTTATTGCGTCCGCTGGATTTAATGCAACCGTACCGGCTCGAAATGGGCACCAAACTGGTCACGGCAAAAGGCAACGATTTGTATCGGTTCTGGGGCGATATTATCACCGAAGCCCTGCAACAGGCTTTGGACGAACAAGGCGACGACGTTCTCGTTAATCTCGCTTCCGACGAATATTACAAAGCCGTCAAGCCGGGCAAATTGCAGGCTCGCATTATTAAGCCCGTCTTTTTAGATCGCAAAAACGGAAAATACAAAGTGATCAGTTTCTATGCGAAAAAAGCCCGCGGTTTGATGAGCCGTTATCTAATCACCCGACGTCTTGATCGAATCGAACAGCTAAAAGACTTTAATCTGGGCGGTTACGGGTTCGACGAAGCGGCGTCCACGGAACGGGAATGGGTCTTTAAACGCGATGTAAGTGAGTAATTTATGAATAAAATTTTAATGATTTTTTTGACCGCACTTTTAACCGGTTGTGTCACCTCAACCTCGAATAAAGCGGAAAACGAACAACCTGCGGTACGACTTCTTGCGCCTAACACATTGAAACATAACGGGAAAATATATTATTTGAAAAAACAGGTTGATCTCGGCCCTGTCGCGCGTTATGTGTATTTCAGTAAAAACGAAAGTGCCAAAAACTGGAGCAGTTTAATTGAAGTCTTTTTCGACAAAGACGAAAGCAGAACGTTTGAAGAACGCATAAAATTACGCGAAAAAAGTTTCGAGACCAGTGGCATTAAGCATTTTAATTTAACGGAAAAAGCGCCTTATTTATATTCTTTCGTGATTCATTCGCCGTCCGAAAAATTCAATAATTGGCAAATTAACGTGGCAAAAGGCAAAAACGTAGAAGACTGCGGTTTCGTGCAATATCAATATTCACAAATTATGCCCAAAAGCCGGAAGTTAGCGAAGATGAGCAAAGTAAAACTCATCGGTTATCTGAAAAAATATGCCGTCGATAAGGAAATGGCTTATCTGACCACGCAGGATTGGGACTGGAAATGCACGAAATAGCTTTTCGTCCGTAAAAAATGCGCGTTATTCACGCGCATTTTTCGTTTTTTGCTTTTCCGGGCAAAAGTGCGGTCAAAAATTCTTGAGTTTATCGGAATACAACACCAAACAGAGCGCAATCACCATAATCAGAATCGCGCCTGCGAATAAAATCGTGTTCAGCGCACTTTCGTGATCCACGATAATCAAACGCAGCATCGCCGTAATCCCGGTATAAATAAAATAACGCAACGGAAAATGGTAGCCGCTTTTAAAATACTGAGAAATCAAGCCCAAAAAACCGAAATACAGAAAAAACATCACGATCTGTTCCGCCAAATAATAAGGCACCGCAAGGCTGTCCGTAAACACAATGGCGCACAATCCAAGAGTGATTTTTATCAGCGCAATCACTAAAATCAAGGCTAAAATGATCAATGACGAACTTAATGTAGTGCGCAGGATTTTCGTCACCATATCCGGCACTTTGTCTAATACTTCCATGATAATTCTTATTCCTTTATTCTTTAGCCAGCAAGGTTTCCAGTTTCTCCATCACCATTGCCGGCGTGATATCAATCAGACTCTGATGATAACCTTCCGCGCTGTCCGATCCTTTACGGATTTTAATTAAACCACCTTCAATCAAACGGATGATGACCGCTTTATCCGATAAAGGCGGCGTATATTGCGGGCTGGTCGGGCCGTAAACCGCCACCAGCGGTCTGTTTACCGCTGCGGAAATATGCATTAACCCGCTGTCGTTGGTAACCATAGCCGTGCAATCGCGGATTAAATCCACCGCTTCGTTTAACTGGGTTTGTCCCGCCAGATTGATGCAATAGCGACGCAATGTTTCAGGCAGGCTCGAACGAATTTGTTCCCCGGCGTCCGTATCTTTGGCAGAACCGAACAACCGAATGCTGTAGCCTTTTTCAATCAGCATTTCCGCCAGTTTGGCATAATGATAATGCGGCCAGCGTTTGGCCGGTCCGAATTCGGCGCCGGGACAAAAACCGATAGCCGGACGATTTTCCGCCAATTCAAACTGCGTGGAGAATTTTTCTTTGTTTTTTTCTACCGCACTTTGTTGAACGGTTAAGTAAGGCGTCGGAATCGGCAATTTATCCGCCGCCGGAATGGCGCCTTTTTCATAGGCCAAGGCCACGTAACGTTGCACCATCATCGGATAATCGTTTTTGTTGGCGCGTAAATCGTTCAGGAAAAAATAGCGGGATTCGCCTTTCCAACCGCGTCGCACGGCAATTTTGGCGAAAAACGGAATAAATGCGGATTTCAGCGAATTCGGCAGTACAATCGCCATATCATATTGATTACGCAGAGATTTTCCGATTCGATAACGTTCCCTTAAATTAAACGCGCCGTGTCCGATCGGCATGGTAAGCGATTTGCGCACCTCAGGCATGCGATCCAACAAAGGTTTACTCCAATTCGGCGCCAATACGTCAATTTGGCAATCGGGATATTGGGTTTTCAGGGCTTGATACAAACTGTGCGACATCATCATGTCGCCGACCCACGACGGGGCGATAATCAGAATATTCATAATATTAAAAGTGCGGGTAAAATTTCGCTTATTTTACCCGCACTTTTGCCATTTCAAAAGCGATAAAAAACGCCGCAGTAAATGCAGCGTTTTTTATTCGGACGAAATTAAAGATAACGTTTGCTGATGACTTTCAGGTTATCGTCCAATTCGTATACTAACGGTTGACCGGTCGGGATTTCCAAGCCCATGATGTCTTCGTCGGAAATGCCTTCGATGTGTTTTGCCAATGCGCGTAACGAGTTACCGTGCGCCGCCACTAACACGCGTTTGCCCGCTTTGATCGCCGGTGCGATTTGGTCTTCCCAGAACGGCAAAACGCGATCCAACGTTACTTTCAGGTTTTCGCAATCCGGAACCACATCCGCCGGCAGATGGGCGTAACGACGGTCGTTATGCGCGGAGTGCGGATCTTTCGGATCCAACACCGGCGGCAATACGTCGTATGAACGGCGCCAGATACGGACTTGCTCGTCGCCGTGTTCAGCCGCCGCTTCCGCTTTGTTCAGGCCTTGTAAACCGCCGTAGTGACGTTCGTTTAAACGCCAGGTTTTGATTTGCGGCACCCATAATTGGTCGGATTCTTCCAACACTAGATTACAGGTTTTAATCGCACGGGTTAATACGGAAGTGAATGCGATGTCGAATTCAAAACCAGCGGCTTTTAATTTGCGGCCCGCTTCTTTGGCTTCTTCCACACCTTTTTCGCTTAAGTTAACGTCTCTCCAGCCGGTGAAAAGGTTTAACGCATTCCATTCGCTTAAACCGTGACGAATAAATACTAATTGCATGAGGAACTCCTATTAAGTTAATGAATCTGTTATTTGTCGTACGTTATAGCAAAAAACGGGTGGATTTAAAAGTGAAAAGCGAATGTTTTCTGATCTTTCGCAAAAATAATGGTATATTTATGCGCACGTTATTATTCATAGGAATTTGTTTGAATGTTGTGCTTTTTGCCGTTTAAAAAAACTGTCAAAAATTTGACCGCACTTTTCTGCGGCGGCATGCTTTTGTCATTTTCCGCGCAGGCGGCGGATTTAAACCAAATTCAAAGCCAAATCAAACAGCAGGAACAGAAAATCGCCACGCAAAAACGCGAACAAAACAAACTGCAATCCAGCTTAAAAACTCAGGAAAATCAGATTAACGATATTGTGGGATCGCTGCGCGAAACGGAAGCCGATCTGAAAGAAACCAATAAAATCATTGCGGATACCAATAAACAAATCAAACTGCTGGAACAACAGGAGCGCCAGCAAAAACTTAAGTTAGCCAAACAACTGGATGCGGTTTACCGTTCCGGCAATCCGAATTCCGTTATTGAACACTTGCTGTCCGACGACGCAAAAAACAACGATCGCATGATGGTATATTCCAAACATGTGAATAAAACCCGGCTGGCGTTAATCGACAAACTTAAAGCGACGCGCGCTCAGCTGGACGAACAAAAAAATTATCTGGCGCAACAGCAAGCCGATCAACAGCAGCAGTTATCCGAACAAAAAAAGCAACAGCAGGCGTTACAAAAAGCCCGTAACGAACGCCAAAGCACCTTGACGCAGTTAAATAAAACCCTGGAGCGCGATCAAAACAAACTGGAAACGCTGAAAGCGAACGAAAATGCCTTGCGGGCGGAAATCAACCGCGCGGCGCTGGCGGCTCAGCAACAGGAAAAACAGGAACGGGAGCAGCTGGCGCAGAAAAAACAGGCGGAAGAAAAGCGCACCAATAAAACCTATCAGCCAACGGCGCAGGAAAAACAACTTATGCGTTCCGGCGCCGGTTTAAGCGGCAAATATCCGTTCCCGGTGGCAGGCAAAATTTTGCATCAATTCGGTTCGACTCAGGCGGGCGAAGTCAAGTGGAAAGGGATCGTTATCGCCGCCGGTACGGGAGCTGCGGTCAGAGCCATTGCCGGCGGGCGCGTTATTTTAGCCAACTGGCTGGCGGGTTACGGTCAGGTGGTGGTAATCGACCACGGCAAAGGCGATATGTCGTTGTACGGTTACAATCAGGCGGTTTTCGTGCGTTCCGGTTCGCTGGTTAATGCCGGACAACAAATCGCCGAAGTAGGCAACAGCGGCGGACAAGGGCGTTCGTCACTGTATTTTGAAATCCGCCGCCAAGGTAACGCGGTGAATCCGATGAACTGGTTGCGTTGATGAACCGTTTTCCGCAGAGCGAATGCTGTAAAAGTGCGGTCAAAAAAATGATCGTTTTTTTGACCGCACTTTTATCCTTGCCGGCTCCGGCGCAATCGGAGCAGTTTACCGCCGCACAGCCGAATAAGCTTGCCATCGTGATTGATGACATGGGTTATCGTCCGCAAGAGGATGCTCAAATTCTCGCCATGCCGAAAGCGGTTTCGGTGGCGATTATTCCCGCTGCGCCCTATGCGGCTCAGCGTAACCGACAGGCGCAGCAGCAGGGACGGGATATTTTAATTCACATGCCGATGCAATCCGTCAGTAATATGAAAATTGAAGAAGGCGGATTGTCCCTCGGCATGTCGAAACAAGAAGTGGAACAACGGCTGCAGCAAGCCGAACAGATTGTCAGCCACGCTATCGGAATGAATAATCATATGGGCAGCGCCGCCACCGCCGATACGCCTTTAATGACTCATTTAATGCGCGTTTTACATCAGCGGGGCTTGTTTTTTCTGGACAGTCGTACCATCGGCAAAAGCGTTGCCGCTAAAATCGGCAGACAGGAAGGCGTGAGCGTTCTGGAACGCCACGTTTTTCTGGACGACAGTGATAATTTCGGCGATATCCAGCATCAATTTCAATTGGCGCTACAACATGCCCGTAAGCACGGAGTGGCTATTGTCATCGGTCATCCGCGTAAAAATACCATTGCGGTGTTACAGGCCGGATTACGGCATTTACCGGCGGATATCCAATTGGTCGGTATGGGACAATTGTGGCGTCACGAAAAAATCACGCCGCCGAAACCGTATATTTTGCTGTTCAGCGATTTACCGGCGCCTACTTCGCACGCTCCGTTTAAATACGAGCCTTTGTTACGCGGCGTGCCGGAATAATTAACGCAATAAGCGGAAAAGGAGGAAAAATGGCTGATCCGCACATTCAATCTCCCATGGATTTTCTGGATAAACTCACGGTTTGTCTTTATCGCTCGGGGTTTATCGTAGCGGCTTGCGCCGTTGGTCTGTTGCCGTATTCACCGCAAGTGGGTTATTTCGGTTTATTGGTCGCCGCCACATTGTGCGCGTCGTCATTACATATTTATCTCAAACCCTTCCGTCTGCTGTTACAAATGGCGACCTGGATCGCGTTGTTGTGCCACGCTTTCGGACAGCCGGAACTGGCGCTCGGCGGCGTTTTACTTACTCTTGGTGGCTTAGCGTTTAAAGAATATTTTTGCTTTCGGGTTTGGGCGTTAAATTTTATGCCGTTTTTTGCGGCGTTGCTTTGGCTGTGCACCGTGGTATCGTTTCCGCTGCCGCAAAAAATACTCAGTGCGGTCTGCGCGCTGTTATTTGCCGTTTTATTTGTACAAAAAATCAAAATGCCGCTGCATTTTGATGTCGGCGATAAAAGCAAATATCAGGTTTAAAAAGGACTAAAAAACTTGATGAATAAAGGCCGAATCCCGTGTTGAACAGGATTCGGCCCTTTTCGTTAATTTGCACGTTTAGCGGCGGAATTAAAAACCTGCACGTTTTTCCAATTCTTCCACCAACTGATCATCTAAACCGAGAGCTTGCGCCAGTTTGGACAAAAACACGATTTCTTTGCGATCCAATTCCTTGCACACAACGCGCGCCGCCAAATAAACCTGTGCGGCCAATGCGGCGTCATTGCCCACTTGCGCGGCAATTTGTTCCGGCGTTGCCGGCGAATTGATCGCCTGTTCCAGCCATTGTTGCACGTCAGCATCATTATTGGCTTCATTTAAAATCGCCTGTTTTTCTTCTTCGCTAATCGCGCCGTCCGCCGCGGCCGCCGCAATCATTGCCTGTAAAATGACCTGGCCGGCATCGGAACTTTTTGCGCTTTCGGCGAAATTGGTTTCTTCAACCTGCGGCGCTTGCCCTTGTTTGGCCTGGTAAGATTGATAAGCCTGATAAGCCAGGCTGCCTAATGCGGCGAGCGATCCCAATTTGGTTAAACTTGCGCCGCCGCTGCGACCTAAAATCATGGACAAAATTCCGATAGCCGCCGCGCCGCCGCCCGCTTTGGTAATTTTATCCATCGTGCTGTTACCGCTCATGGTTTTGCTGACTTGCTGTTGAGCGGTAGTAAAAACTTGATTCAGAATTTTGTTGAAATCCATAGGGTTCTCCAATAAATAGCTAGTTAACGATTGCCAAATTTAGACCGTTTGATCGCGGCTTGGTTCAATATGCCGCCGTATGTTTTATCATTTTGGGGACTTCCAATCGCCGGCGGGAAGAATAATTCAAAAAGTGCGGGCAAAAAAGGGAACGTTTTTTTGTTCCCTTTCATGCGAAATGTCGTTTGTGACGACATCGGAAAATTTAGTATTTTACTTCGTGTCCGTAACTTTCAAGCAAGGCTTTGATATGTTCCATGGATTCTTTTGTCGGCGGTTTCACTTCTTCAAGTTGATATTTATCGCCCAACACCGCCCATTTGTGGGCGCCCAAACGGTGATAAGGCAATAATTCGATTTTTTCGACATTTTTCATGTTTTGGGTAAATTTCCCCAAAAGGTGCAAATCTTCGTCATTATCCGTGTAACCCGGCACGACAACATGGCGGATCCAGGTGCGCTGGTTGCGCTTTTCCAGATATTTGGCAAAATCCAGCACCCGTTTGTTCGGCACGCCGATCAGGCTTTGATGCACGCGGTCGTTCATTTCTTTCAAATCGAGCAATACCAAATCGGTTACGTCTAACAAATCGTCGATAAATTCATAATGACGCACGAATCCGTTGGTATCCAGACAGGTGTCGATGCCTTCCTTTTTGCAGGCGCGGAACCATTCGAGCACGAATTCCGGCTGCAAAATCGCCTCTCCGCCCGACGCCGTGACGCCGCCGCCGGATGCGCGCATGAAAGGTTTATAAGTCACGACTTCTTTCATCAGTTCTTCCACGCTGATTTCCTTTCCGCCGTGCAAATCCCAGGTATCGCGATTGTGGCAGTATTGACAGCGCATCAAACAGCCCTGTAAAAATAAGATAAAACGGATACCGGGCCCGTCCACCGTGCCGCAGGATTCAAATGAATGATATCTTCCTAAAACAGACATAAATAAGCGTTCCTTTCTGACTAAATAGCCGTGATATTGTATCAGAAAGTGCGGGCGATTTTTTCATAATTTTTATTTTTACCATTGGCGGCGATATCCGCCGTCTTCGCATAAAATCAAATCCTGCAATTCGAGATCCAACAGCTGAATCAGCAGTTCGTCCACATTTAATCCAGTTCGGGTCGCCAATTCGTCCACACTGATTAAATTATGACCGATCAAATTGAATAAATCGGGGTGTCGCGGATCCGCATAACGGGCGGAAGGCGGGCGCGGATTCGGGCAAGGCACGGTCGCTTTCAGGACGTCTTTCACATCCTGAATTTGCATATTGGTAAAACCGTAATAGGGAATGTTTTCAATAACGTCTTTGGCGTTTTCCACCAGCATTGCCCCTTGCTTGATTAATTTGTGGCAACCTGTGCTGAAATCGTTGTTGAGATTCCCCGGAATGGCGAACACTTCGCGGTTTTGTTCCAGCGCGAAACGGGCCGTAATCAGCGAACCGCTGCGCTCGGAAGCCTCCACTACCAACGTGGCAAGAGAAAGCCCGCTGATGATTCGATTACGACGGGGAAAATTGGCGGGAACCGGCGGTTGATCGGGAATAAATTCCGTCACCAAGGTGCCGCCGGTTGCCAGAATGGCTTGAGCCAGCGATCGATTTACGGCGGGATAAATCTGGTTCAAGCCGTTTCCTAACACCGCGATGGTTTTGCCTTGCACATCCACCGCCGCCCGATGACTGTGCGCGTCAATGCCTTTCGCCAGTCCGCTGGTTACGGCGAAACCGGCGGTACAAAATTCCGTGGCAAAGTATTTCGCCCAATAACTGCCGTAATCGCTGCAATAACGACTGCCCACGATGGCGATTTGAGGATGCGCCAGCAAATCCGCATTACCCTGCACAAACAGCACGGGCGGCGAACTTTCGATTTGTTTTAACAAATAAGGGTAATCCAGATGGAAACAGTGAATAATCTGATTACCGCTTTTTTGCCCCCATTCCAGCGCGGGGTCGATATATTTGCGTTCCGGTTTAAACCAACGTTTAATCTGATGCATCGTCCAGCCGATGGCGTAAAAGGCGTCGGCATCGTAAGACAGCAGCGTGTTTAAATCGATGGCGGTAAGAATCTGACTGACGGTGCTGGCGCCCAGTCGGGGCACTTGAAGTAAGCGCAATAAGGTTTCCGCATATTTATCCATAAAATTGCCCGCACTTTTTGCTGATATGAAATGATAATGTGAATTTTGGCTGCGAAGAGTATGAAAGTGCGGGAGATTTTCGCCAAGTTTTTGCGATGGAATCCGGAATGCGGATCACAAAATTAATCTGGCAAACATTGCCAGAAGGCGCGGATCAGCGGGAGTTCGAGACTTTTTTTCTGTACGCAAACGCCCAATTCAAAGGGCGCGACGGGCGTATCGAAGGTTAACGAAGAAATTTGGGTATTCATCGGGCTGTTTTTAATCACTACGTCCGGCAACAGCGCCAAGCCGCAGCCCAGCGCGACCATCGGCACGATGCCTTCGTGGCCGGAAACCGTCGCATAAATTTTCGGATGTTTGATTTTTTTCCGGCGGAACCATTGATCAATCCGTTGTCGCACCGGCCCTTCTACCGGCAGAATAAACGGCATTTCCTGCCAGTTTACCGGTTCTTGCTGCAATAATTGCGTCGCCGGGCAGGCAACCCGGGGCGCAATCAGCGAAAGGGAAACCTGATCAATCGGGTGAAAAACCACGGCATTCGGCAGGTTTAAAGGTTTCCCCGCCAAAGCGAGATCCGCTTGCTGGCTCTGCACCAACTGAATGGCGGAGGCGGCGTCGCCGGTGGTGAGCTGAATTTCCACTTTCGGATAACGCAGCCGAAAATTTTTCAGTACTTGCGGCAAGTGACTATAAGCCGCGGTGACCGAACAGAACAATTTGAGTTCGCCCGATAATTCCGCCGAATTTGATCGCAGCTGACTTTGGAAGTTCTGCCAATCCGCCCGGCTCCTTTTGGCAAATTGCGCGAATTGCTCGCCTAATTCCGTCAGCTGCACCTGGCGATTATCACGCAAAAACAAAACGCCGCCCAATTCTTCCTCCATTCGCTGAATCTGACGGGACAGCGTGGAAGGCGACATATGACTTTGCATGGCCGTTTTGCTGAAATTGCGGGTTTCCAGCAGTTGTAAGAACAGGGAAAGATCGTTGAAATTCATGGATATTTCCTAGATTTGGTAGAGTTCTAACGGTAATTCGTCGGGATCTTTAAAAAACGTAAATTGTTTACCGGTTAATTCGTCAATCCGAATCGGTTCGCATTCCAGCTGATTTTCTTGCAAAAAATCTACCGCACTTTGTACGTTTTGCACGCGAAACGCCAGATGGCGCAATCCGCAGGCTTCCGGCCGATTCAGACGAGCGGGCGCGGCGGGAAAACTGAACAGTTCGATCTGCGAACCGTCGGCGAAAGCGAGATCCAGTTTGTAACTTTGACGCGCTTCGCGATAAGTTTCGGCCAATATTCGGGCGCCGAGAATTTGCGTATAAAACCGTTTGGACGTTTCATAATCGGAAACAATAATGGCGACATGGTGAAAACCAAGAATCGATGCGGACATAACAGCCTCTTTTGGTTGCGTGAATTGCAATAATAGATTCCAATAATATCAATTTACGCAATATAAAAAAAGCGTATAATCCTTTGCATACTTAGTCCAGCACAAAAGGAAAACACAATGTCTAATTACTTTAACACTTTAAATTTACGCGAAAAGCTTGATCAACTGGGGCGTTGCCGTTTTATGGAACGCAGCGAATTTTCTGACGGTTGCAATTTCTTAAAAGGTAAAAAAATCGTGATTGTCGGCTGTGGCGCACAAGGCTTAAACCAAGGTTTAAATATGCGCGATTCCGGTCTGGACATCAGCTATGCCTTGCGTAAAGCAGCGATCGAAGAAAAACGCGCTTCATTCCAACGCGCGACGGAAAACGGTTTTAAAGTGGGAACATACGAAGAATTAATCCCGACCGCCGATTTGGTCATCAACTTAACGCCGGATAAACAACATTCAAAAGTTGTGGCCGATGTGATGCCGTTAATGAAACAAGGCGCGGCATTCGGTTATTCTCACGGTTTCAACATCGTTGAAGTGGGAGAACAAATCCGTGAAGATATTACCGTTGTAATGTCCGCACCGAAATGCCCGGGTACCGAAGTGCGTGAAGAATACAAACGCGGTTTCGGCGTACCTACATTAATCGCCGTTCACCCGGCGAATGACCCGAAAGGCGAAGGCATGGCGATTGCAAAAGCTTGGGCTTCCGCAACCGGCGGCGATCGTGCGGGCGTGTTGGAATCTTCATTCGTTGCGGAAGTGAAATCCGATTTAATGGGCGAACAAACCATTCTTTGTGGCATGTTGCAAGCGGGTTCGATCGTGTGCTACGACAAATTGATCGCAGACGGTAAAGATCCGGCTTACGCGGGTAAATTAATTCAATACGGTTGGGAAACCATTACGGAAGCCTTAAAACAAGGCGGTATCACTTTAATGATGGATCGTCTTTCCAATGCGGCGAAACTGCGCGCGTTCGAACTTTCAGAACAGATTAAAGAAAAATTGGGCTTCTTATACCTGAAACACATGGACGACATCATCAGCGGCGAATTCTCCCGCGTGATGATGGAAGACTGGGCAAACGGCGATAAAGACTTATTAGCGTGGCGTGAAGCGACCGGTAAAACCGCTTTCGAAAACGCACCGAAAGCCGACGGTATTAAAATCTCCGAACAGGAATATTTCGATAACGGCGTGTTAATGGTAGCAATGGTGAAAGCCGGCGTAGAAATGGCGTTCGACGCTATGGTGGCAAGCGGTATTTATGAAGAATCCGCCTATTACGAATCTTTGCACGAATTACCGTTAATCGCGAATACCATCGCCCGTAAACGTTTATATGAAATGAACGTGGTAATTTCCGATACGGCGGAATACGGCAACTACTTGTTCTCCAATGTTGCTACTCCGATTCTGGCTAAAGAAATTATCCCGACTTTACAAAAAGGTGACTTGGGCGAACCGACTCCGGCGGTAGAAATCGATAACGTGACTTTACGCGACGTTAACGATGAAATCCGTAATCATCCGGTTGAATTAATCGGTTTGGAATTACGCGGCTATATGACGGATATGAAACGCATTTCATCTCAAGGTTAATTGCCGTTAATCGGAATCATATGCTAAAACCCGGCGAAAGCCGGGTTTTTTATTGTTATAATAATGCGGTGATTAATAAGGAAAAGGATTACCTGAATGAATATCTTACTTTCAAACGACGATGGTTACCATGCGGAAGGCATTCAAATATTGGCCGCTTATTTGCGTAAATTTGCCAACGTTGTCATTGTGGCGCCGGATCGCAACCGTAGCGCGGCATCAAGTTCGCTCACGCTGGTAGAACCGTTGCGTCCCCGCCAACTGGATAATGACGATTATTGTATTAACGGCACTCCCGCCGATTGCGTACATTTGGCGTTGAACGGTTTTTTATCGGGACGGATTGATTTGGTGGTGTCCGGGATTAATGCTGGCGTAAATTTGGGAGACGATACCCTTTATTCCGGCACGGTGGCCGCCGCCTTGGAAGGACGCCATTTAGGTCTACCGGCTATTGCGGTGTCATTGGACGGGCGCCGGCACTACGAAAGTGCGGCGAAAATTGTGTGCGATTTAATTCCTAAATTACACGGGCAACTGCTAAAAAGTCGTGAAATTTTGAATATTAACGTCCCGGATTTGCCTTATGAAGAAATCAAAGGCGTGAAAGTTTGTCGCTTGGGCCATCGCGCTTCCGCCGCCGAAGTGATTAAACAGACGGATCCGCGCGGTGAAGCCATTTATTGGATTGGTCTGGCCGGGCTGGCGGAGGATGAAGATGAGGGAACGGACTTCCATGCGGTGCAACACGGTTATGTGTCGATTACGCCGATTCAGCCGGATATGACGGCGCACCATTCACTTCAAGCTTTACAAACTTGGTTAGAACAGGAATAATACAACATTTATTTTTATGACTGAAAGGAAAGCTTATGAATTTTTTTGGGGCAATGTACGATAAAACCATGGAATGGTCTAAGCATCGTCTGGCGGCGTATTGGTTAGCGTTCGTAAGTTTTATCGAAGCGATTTTCTTCCCTATTCCGCCGGATGTCATGTTGATTCCAATGGCAATGACTAAGCCCCAAAGTGCGGTCAGATTTGCGTTAATTTGTACCGCGGCCTCGGTTATCGGCGGGATGGTCGGCTATTCCATCGGTTATTATGCTTTTGATTTAGTTCAACAATATATCGTGAAATGGGGTTATCAGACTCAATGGGATAAGGCGATTTCATGGTTTAAGGAATGGGGCGTTCTGGTTGTTTTTGTCGCCGGTTTTTCACCGATTCCCTATAAAGTTTTCACTATCGCCGCCGGCGTAATGCAAATGGCGTTTATCCCTTTTGTTCTCACGGCAGCGGTTTCCCGTGCCGCCCGTTTCGTATTGATTGCAAAATTAGCGGCGTGGGGCGGAACTAAATTCGCAGATAAATTGCGCCGTTCGATTGAAGTGATCGGCTGGTCGGTGGTAGCCTTAGCCGTCATTGCCTATTTAGTTTTAAAATAAAGGAAATAAAATGAAAAAAATCATTTTTTTGTTGTCTATGATGGCAGCTTTAACGGCTTGTTCATCTGAAGCGCCCAACGACGATCCTAATGCATTGCCTGACGGTATTATGCAACCGGTGGCGGGAACGGGGGCGATGGACGGCGGTGGTTTTATGCCGGTAGTTGAACAAAGTAATATGCCTGATAATATGAAATAATTCCCAAGGAAAGCGAAATGAAGAAATCCTTTTTATTGTTACCTCTTGCCGCTGCCGTATTGGCGGGATGTTCCTCGTCTACGCCGGCGCCGGTGGATAGTGTGGACGGTACGTTATCTCCGTCAATCCCACAACCGGTCGACGGTTCCTCAAACAGCACGTGGGAACCGCAAGTTCAACAAAGTACCATGCCTGAAAATATGAATAATCCGGTTGCGACTCAACCGGTGGCGAATCAAACGGGGACGTTGTCGACGGCCTCTAGCGCACCGGCCGCTACAACAACCGCGGTTCAACCGACCTTCCAACAAACGCAGTCGCAACCTGCAATGACGACTAAAACCGTGTGTAAAACCGTTGAAGTGCCGGCGGCCGGCAGTAAAGCGACCAATCAAAGTCAAACCGTAGAAATTCCGCGTAACGCCACAACCAACGCGCCGGATTATAGTAAAATCAATAAAGGTTTCTACAAAGCAACGGAATATACAGTGAAAAAAGGCGACACCATGTTTTTGATCGCTTATATTGCCGGTATTGACGTGAAGGAGCTGGCGGCATTAAACGGAATGTCGGAACCTTATAATCTGAAAGTCGGACAAACCTTAAAAGTGTCTAACGGTAGCGCGGCAGCCGCGACGACCACTCAACAGCAATGTACCGAAGTTCAGGTACCGGCTGAACCGAAAGTGTCTTATACCGCAGGACCGAACGGTACTCAATATGGTTCGGACGGCACGATAACCGGTCCGGTTAAAGCTTCGACAGGTACGGTTGCACCGACGACAGGTGCGGCGAGTACGGGCGGAACGAGTGGCGGAGTGATTGCCGGCGTCGGCACCGCGGGAGCGACAACAGGCGGCATCGTGGCGGGAACCGGCACATCAGGTTATTCTTCGGGCGCAACCGTTGCCCCGGCTTCAAATCTGAAATGGCAATGGCCGACTACCGGTAGAATTACACAAGGCTTCTCAGCCGGTGACGGCGGAAACAAAGGTATCGATATCGGCGGCTCGAAAGGACAGGCCGTTTACGCCGCAGCACCGGGACGTGTCGTTTACGCCGGTAACGCTTTGCGCGGTTACGGTAACCTGATTATCATCAAACACGACGATGATTTCTTAAGCGCTTACGCCCATAATGATAGCATTTCCGTTAGCGACCAGCAGGAAGTTAAAGCCGGTCAGCAAATTGCAACAATGGGGAACAGCGGAACCAACAGCGTAAAACTCCACTTTGAAATTCGTTACAAAGGTAAATCGGTGGATCCGACGCGTTATTTGCCGCGTCGTTAAATGCGAAGGCTGTAAGATCAAAAGTGCGGTGAAAAACATTAAAATTTTTCACCGCACTTTATTTATCCCCCACATAAAACCGTTGGTTTTATTTCGGTTAAAGTAAACGATTCGGCGCGATTTATTGCCCAGAACCCGTTGATTCGCCTATGTTTTCTACGTCTGCCGTCATAAGATCGTGGCTGTCGTCCATGGCAAGATTCATGAAGCGTTCATATTGTTTTAATACGTCGGCGATTAACTCGTCTTTGGTCATATATTGCACGTCATAACCCTGGCGGCCGTCAAAGAAATAAGTAATCGGTTCGTAAATTTTGCTTTCTTCTATATTCGGTACGTTGCTGTCTTCCACCACTAAATCGGATAATTCGCGGGATTGACATTCGATACCGTAGAGGAAGTTACGCAGGTTTTCTTTGATCACTTCAAATTCGATTTTCGGATTTTTGCCGTTAATAAAATTCATCTGTGCCGTTAAGCCGTGACTTTCAAATTCTTCCACCAGTTCGTTAAACGCCGGACGGGCAATTTTGGTGAGGAAACGGCGAATATCTTTACGATTGGTCGGGTTAACAATTTTTTCCAGCCGCGTTTTCCAGTCTCCGCTGGTCCAGGAGGCGCTTCCTTGCGAAAACGTTTTACTGGAATATTGGCTGTCTACCATTAAGCCTTTCCATAAGCCGAAACACAAGGCGATCATAATTGCCATGAACGGTAACGCGATAATTAACGTCATCGTTTGCAGCGAAGCCAGACCGCCGGAATACAATAAAGACAGACCCAATACCGCCAGCAAAATCCCCCATAATATGGTTTGCCATTTCGGCGCTTTTTCTTCGCCTTGTGAGGCGATACAGTTCAAGACGAAAATTCCCGAATCCGCCGACGTCACAAAGAAAATGGAAATCACCATGAGCGCAACCACGGAAGCGACAATACTGAACGGCAATTGGTCGAAAAAGCCGAATAATAGCGCTTCGGTATTGTTGCTGATGGCGGCTAAAGCGCCGTTTGTTTGCTGATCTATCCAGATTGCGGATTCGCCGAAGCTGGTCATCCACAAAATATTGAATAAAGATGGCACAAACAATACGCCTAAAATAAATTCACGAATAGTTCTGCCTTTAGAAATTTTGGCGATGAACATGCCGACAAACGGCGCCCAGGATGCCCACCATGACCAGTACAGAATCGTCCAATTACTCAACCAGCCTTGGTTTTCCGGTTCGTAGGCAAAGGTGCGGAAACTGAGTTCTAATAATGAACTGAAGTAATAGCCCAAATTTTCCGTTAGGCCCGAGAACAATAACAGCGTCGGTCCCGCGATAATCACGAAAACCAATAACAAACCGGCGAGTAACAGATTGATTTCACTAAGTATTTTTACGCCTCTGCCGACGCCGGAAATGGCGGAAGTGATGGCTAACGCCATGGCGACACTCACGATCATTATTAATACGCCAAAGCTATTGCTGTCCAACAAACCAAGGTTGTTAAAGCCTGCTTTGACCTGCATGGCGCCATAACCTAAGGTGGTGGTTAAACCGAAAATAGTACTGCATAACGCCACCACATCAATCGCATGCCCTCCAAAGCCGGAAATGCGATTCTTCATTAAAGGATAAAATCCCGAACGCACGGTTAACGGCAATTTATAACGGAAACCGAAATAGGCCAGTGCCAGAGCAATCACGGCATAAATGGCCCACGCATGGATCCCCCAATGATAAAAAGTCATCATCATCGCGTCTTTCATGCGTTCCGCTTCACTAAGCCCTTGTCTCAAGGGTTTTAAATAATGCAATATGGGTTCCGCCACCCCGAAATACATCAAACCGATCCCCATTCCGGCGGCAAATAACATCGCAATCCAGGAGGGAAAGGAAAACTCGGGTTCGTCCGTATCGGCGCCCAAACGAATACTGCCTAAACTACTGACACACAAAAACATCAAAAACAGAAAGAATATGGAGCCGGCCAAAATGTAAAACCAGCTAAAATTGGCAAAAACGGACTGCTTAATCGCATTCAATGTGGTTTGCGCCTGTTCGGGAAAAATCGAACAAAAGGTGGCGATTAATATGACAAAAATCACCGTCGGCACAAAAATCGGGGCTTTCAGGGTGGTTGTAGCACGAAGTTGTTGTAATACGCTCACGATATTCTCCAAATATAACAATCATTAGCCATACGGCTAAACAAAATAAAAATCACGTTGTAATGCCAATTAATAAAAAAATCTACGATTTTTTGACCGCACTTTTACGGTTAATTAATCACTTAAAAATCAAGCTGAAAGTTCATGTTAGCGGCACCCTATCAGATAGGGAATTTGATGCGGGATAGCAGGAAGCAACCCATCTAAATTGACAGCGGAAAAGCTGATTGAATAAGCGTTGAGCGCAATTTACCATGTAGCATAAAAGGCATTTTTCAACGCTCAGGTGATAGGCATGCTACATAAAAATCCTTTATCTGTCAAACCGTAATCGTTTTTTGAAAGCCGACTGACATAAAAATACTGTAAGTCGCGTGATTAATGACTATAATCCGATCAAGCCAATAGAAACCAGCCAGAAAGAAATTTCTATGAAAAAACTAAATGTCGCCATTGCCGGCAGCGGTTATTCCGCCCGTTTATTTCACGTACCGTTTTTTAAAGCCGATCCGCGTTTTAATATTAAGAAATTTTTTGAACGCAACACGGAACGCGGCAAAGAATGGGTGGATAATGTAGAAATCGTGCACGATTACGCCCAATTGTTTACGCCCGATATTGACTTGGTCGTTATTACCACGCCGAACCAAACCCATTATGACATGGTGAAAGCCGCACTGACGGCGGGCAAACATGTTCTGGTGGAAAAGCCGTTGGTGGCGACTTCGTCGGAAGCCATGGAATTGGCAAAGCTCGCCCAAAAACAAAAGGTCGTGCTTTATGTTTATCAAAACCGCCGCTGGGACAGCCATATTTTGGCGGCGCAGCGGATTTTATCCGAAGGATTAATTGGGGAGCCGGTAGATTGCGAAATCCGCATTGAACGTTTTTCCAAAACGAAGAATCCGAAAGTCTGGAAAGAAACGGGCGACGCCGGCACCGGTTTGGTATACGATTTAGGCGTGCATTTGATTGATCAGGCCGTTCATTTATTCGGCAAACCGCAAGCGGTTTTTGCGGATATTCGTTATCAACACGAAGGCGCGCTGGTTGACGATAATTTCGACATTCATCTTTATTACGAAGGCGGGTTAAAAGTGTCCGCCATGGCAAGCAAATACGCGCGCGAACCGGCGCCGGCCTTTTCGTTGCACGGAAAACTGGGTTCTTATGTCAAACAGGGCGTCGATATTCAGGAAGCGCAACTTGCCAAAGGTGTTGCGCCGATCGGAGATTGGTATCGGGAAGCGGAAGAATTGTGGGGCGTTTTGCATACCGAAATCGAAGGCGAAATTGTGCGTAAACCTTATCCTAATGTTAAGGGCAGTTATCAGGGGCTGATTGATAATTTATACGATGCCGTCGCAAACGGCGCCGCTTTGGCGGTTACCGCGGAACAAGCCGCTTTTGTTTTGCACATTATTGAAAAAGCCTTCGAAAGCGCCCGCCAAGGCAAAAAAATGACATTATAAGATCATAAATTCCGTCAAAGTGCGGTCAAAAAATCGATAGTTTTTTTAGCTTTGAACGGACATTCGGGCTGATTAGCACGATTCGCCGGAAAATCTCATCAGCCCGGATTTGACTTTACGGATTCATAATTTGATTAAACCGTTTGTTTTCTATGCCCGATTTTTCCACTATGTTTTTAATCAACAGGATAATCCAGCTGGCGACGATAAACCCGATTGTGTAGGCCGCCAGCCCCGTTTGGGCGACGGCGTAATGAACGACCACCGCCAATATTACGCCGCCAATCACATAACAAAAATTCGAGAACTTCGGACCGGCAAAAGCGCAGGCGACCAGAATGGCGGAAAAACTGTAAATGCCGTTAGCGAGCGTATTGAGATCTACATTGAAACACTGATATGCCAGTAACGCGCTAATCGGTGCAACGGCCATGCCCCACATTGCCGCCATCGGCGAACTGACCGCAATAGCGATAAACAGTAAAATTCCGGTCATCAAACTGGAACCGAAATTGATTTCGGCCCAGGCATAAAAGGCTTCACCGATGGAATGAATCGTATCGGTATAATCCATTAACCGCGGCGTCGTCTGACTTAATCCGAAGAGATGAAATTTTGCGACGGCCCAGCAAAAGATCCAGCAAGTCCCCACAAACGGAAAGGTATAAGCGACTTTGCCCGCCTTAATAAATGCGCGCATAATCAACGTAGCGGTTATCGAAGCGACAACGCCCAATCCCCAGACCAGCGGGATTGCGGAATCTACCAGACCAAAAGTAAACAATACGCACATGAAAGCCAGGCTGCCGTTAAAGCCATATAATCCCTGATTAATTTGTTCTTGGGGGAAACCGGCCGATTTCGCGGTTAATGTGCCGATGAGCGCACCCAGAAAACAGCTGACACCCAACGTCCAGTGGCTGAAAAACATCGCGATAATGATAAGCAAGCCCGACAAACCGTTTTCCTGGAGAAAAATTTGTCCGATTCCTACAAAAGTCGTTTTGATTAATTTCATAATATTTTCCTCGTTCATATTTGAACGCATTATAAAAACAATCGTTTGCTTAACACAAACTCGTAAAAAGATTTTATCTAAATAATTCCGATTTTTATAAAATATATCCAATGTTTTTGCGTTATCATGAAAAATATCTAATAATTTTAACATAAAGCTGAATTTTTTCATTTTTGAATTTGCCATTCGGAGGAATTCGTCATAAGATAAGCCCACCTTTTTAATTAGTAAGGAAACTTAATATGCATTTAACCTCAAGAGAACAAGAAAAGCTGATGCTTTTCCTGGCCGGCGAGTTAGCGGCAAAACGCAAAGCCCGCGGCGTAAAACTGAACTATCCGGAAGCGATCGCTTATATTGCCAGTCATTTACAGGAAGCCGCCCGCGACGGCATGAGCGTGGCGGACGTGATGCAATACGGCGCAACGTTATTAACCGCGGCGGATGTCATGGAAGGTGTGCCGGAAATGGTTCACGAAGTACAAATCGAAGCGACTTTCCCGGACGGCACAAAATTAGTAACCGTTCATAACCCGATTCGTTAATGAGCAAACGGACGCCAGGCACGGTGCTCCTGCTGATAAACCATTATCGTAGGGACACGATGCATTGTGTCCGCATCAACATAAAAGGACAAATACAATGATTCCCGGTGAATATCAATTAGCCAGCGGCGACATTCAGGCAAATGCGAACCGCGAAACCGTCAGACTGGATGTTATAAACAAAGGCGATCGCCCGATTCAGGTCGGCTCTCACTATCACTTTTTCGAAACCAATAATGCCCTCGAATTTGACCGCACTTTAGCGCGCGGTATGCGTTTAAACGTGCCGTCAGGCAATGCCGTGCGGTTTGAACCCGGTGAAGCGAAAACCGTGGAACTGGTGGAATTTGGCGGAAACAAAGTGATTTACGGTTTCCATAATGCGATCGACGGAAAATTATAGGGAGAGAACAAAATGGCATTAACCATCCCACGCAGCCAATATGTTGCGACTTACGGACCGACTGTCGGCGATAAAGTACGTTTAGGCGATACCGACCTGTGGGCGACTATCGAACAGGATTTACTCACCAAAGGCGATGAATGTAAATTCGGTGGTGGTAAATCGGTACGCGACGGCATGGCGCAATCGGGCACGGCAACCCGTGAAAATCCGAATGTATTGGATCTCGCGATTACCAACGTAATGATTATCGACGCGAAACTTGGCATTATTAAAGCGGATATCGGTATTCGCGACGGGCGCATTGTCGGCATCGGTCAGGCGGGGAACCCCGATACGATGGATAACGTCACCCCGAATATGATTATCGGCGCAAGCACGGAAGTACATAACGGGGCGCATCTGATTGCAACGGCGGGCGGTATCGATACTCACATTCACTGGATCTGCCCGCAACAGGCGCAGCACGCTATCGAAAACGGTATTACGACCATGATTGGCGGCGGCACGGGCCCGGCGGACGGTACGCATGCGACCACTTGTACTCCGGGCGCGTGGAATATTCAACGAATGTTTCAAGCGTGCGAAGCCTTGCCGGTAAACGTCGGTTTCTTCGGCAAAGGAAACTGCTCCGCCGTCGAACCGTTAAAAGAACAAATTCGTGCGGGAGCATTAGGCTTAAAAATTCACGAAGACTGGGGGGCAACCCATGCGGTAATCGACGCCTCTCTCAAAGTGGCGGATGAAATGGACGTACAAGTGGCGATTCACACCGACACGCTGAACGAATGCGGCTTCTTGGAAGACACGATGAAAGCCATTGACGGACGAGTGATTCATACTTTCCACACCGAAGGCGCGGGCGGCGGTCATGCTCCCGATATCATCAAAGCGGCGATGTATCCGAACGTATTGCCGGCTTCCACCAATCCAACCCGTCCGTTTACCGTTAACACAATTGACGAACACTTGGATATGTTGATGGTTTGCCACCATTTGGATAAATGTGTGCCGGAAGACGTGGCGTTCGCCGACAGCCGTATTCGTCCCGAAACCATTGCGGCGGAAGACATTTTACACGATATCGGCGTGTTCTCGATTATGAGTTCCGACTCGCAAGCGATGGGACGCGTAGGCGAAGTGGTGACGCGCACCTGGCAAACCGCCGATAAAATGAAAGCGCAACGCGGCGAATTAGGCACGGAAGGCAACGATAACTTCCGTATTAAACGTTACATTGCAAAATATACGATCAATCCTGCGATTGCACACGGTATTGCCGATCATGTCGGTTCGCTCGAAACGGGCAAATTAGCGGATATCGTGCTTTGGAAACCAATGTTTTTCGGTGTGAAACCGGAACTGGTGATAAAAAAAGGCTTTATCAGCTATGCCAAAATGGGCGATCCGAACGCATCGATTCCAACTCCGCAACCCGTGTTCTATCGTCCGATGTTCGGCGCGCATGCCAAAGCGAACAAAGAATGCGCGGTATTTTTCGTGTCGCAGGCGGGCGTGGATGCGAACATTAAAGACGCTTTCGGCCTCGAGAAAGAAACCGTCGCCGTGAAAGGCTGCCGCAACATCGGTAAAAAAGATCTGGTTCACAATAACGCAACCCCTGAAATCACCGTTGATCCGGAGCGTTACGAAGTGCGTGTGGACGGCGAACTCATCACTTGCGAACCGGCAAAAAAATTACCGTTAGCGCAGCGTTATTTCATGTTCTAAGCTGTCGTATACGAACGACCTTATAAACCGAGTGCAGCGCAACAACGCCGCGGAGCGATTCGGACAAACCAACCCGGCGACGAGCCGGGTTTCAGAACAATAATAAATAACGTCAAAATTATGCAAATATTAAATCCTATCCTTCCTATTATGGAAAAAACTCTCGGAAATTTGACCGCACTTTGTGCGGCAGGGAAAATTACAACGCAAACGATTGATTACGTGCCGTTGCAATGGTACGAAAGTGAACGCAACATTTTGCGTAAAACCTCGAAAGCGGGGCGTGAAGTGGCGTTTCGTTTGCTTAAAGAAGGCCAGCGTTTGGAGCATAACGATGTGGTGTTTATCGGCGAAAATCTGGTTATTGCGATTGAAATCCTACCGAGCGAAGTGATTGTGCTGTCGCCGAAGACCTTGCCGGAAATGGCGCGCGCCTGTTATGAAATCGGTAATAAACATTCGCCGTTATTCCTTGACGGCGATGAAGTCACGCTTCCGTACGATAAACCGATGTTTGAATGGCTGCAAGCGGCGGGATTTCATCCGCAAAAAGCAAAACGCCGGTTAAGCCGCGCATTGCGCGCAAATTCGGCGCAGGGCCATTCTCACGGGCATTCGCACGATCATCACCAAGGTTATCATCAGCACGGAGACGGAAATTGGCACAAGCATTAACCCAATTGGGCGCGTTGCTCCACTTGGTCGATCCTACTTTGCCGATAGGCGGGTTTAATCATTCCAACGGCTTGGAAACCTTCGTACAGCAAGGCAAAGTTAACAGTAAAAACAGCCTTGAAGAATATGTGCGAACCCAATTACTGCAAAACTGGACGTACAACGACGGCGCTTATTTGTCGTTGGCGTTTGATGCAATGGAAAGATACGATTTGGCGCGCCTAATTGAACTTGACCAAGAGCTCGCCGCAACCAAAATTGCCCGGGAAGTTCGCGAAGGGAGCTACAAACTGGGTGTGCGCCTGCTGAAAATTTTTATCCGTTATGAAAATCATCCGTTATTGGCGGAATTTCAGCAAGCCGTTACGGAAAAGCGCGCCAACGGCTTTTTTCCCGTGGTGTTTGCCATGGTGGCCAATGCGATGCAGCTCGGCAAAGCAGAAACGCTTTATGCCTTCTACTACAACGCGGCAGTGGGTTCCGTTACCAATGGCGTAAAGCTGATTCCGCTCAGCCAAATGGACGGTCAGGATATTTTATTTGAGTTACGTTCGCCGATTGCAAGTGCGGTGGAAAATAGCCTCGATCCTGATTTAGACTGGCTTGGCGCCGCAACGCTCGCGAATGATGTGCGTTCCATGCAGCATGAGCAGTTATATACCCGTTTATATATGTCTTGATATTCGCTCTAACACATATTTTTATCGGGCGAATGTCCTTCGTCTTTATATTTATTCCCAAAGGAAAAACAATGCGTAAATACATCAAAATCGGCGTGGCCGGTCCCGTTGGGGCGGGCAAAACCGCGTTAATCGAAAAACTCACCCGCGAAATGGCAGATAAATACAGCGTGGCGGTCATTACCAACGATATCTACACCCAGGAAGATGCGGAATTTTTAACAAAAAACAGCTTATTGCCGCCGGAACGGATTATGGGCGTGGAAACCGGCGGCTGCCCGCATACCGCCATTCGTGAAGACGCGTCGATGAATCTGGAAGCGGTGGACGAAATGGTGGCTCGTTTCCCGGATGTGGAAATCCTGTTTATCGAATCGGGCGGCGACAACCTCTCGGCCACGTTCAGCCCGGACTTAGCCGACGTGACGATTTTCGTCATCGACGTGGCGCAGGGCGAAAAAATTCCTCGCAAAGGCGGGCCCGGCATCACGCGTTCGGATTTACTCGTCATTAATAAAACCGACCTCGCACCGTTCGTGGGCGCGGATTTAAGCGTAATGGAGCGCGATGCACGCCGTATGCGTAACGGTCAGCCGTTTATTTTTACCAACCTGATGAAAAAGGAAAATCTCGACGGCGTCATTGGTTGGATTGAAAAATATGCGTTGCTGAAAAACGCGGAAGAGCCGGCGTCATTGGTAAGATAATTCGTAAGGGCGAACGCCGGTCGCCCGTTATTTCTGATCTTTAAGGCGAATGTATTCGCCTGTGCAAAAATGAATAGTCAATTATTTCTTTCAACAAAATTAACAGCCGACGGAACCACACGACTTGACGAATATTTCGTTTCGCCGCCGTTCAAGCTGATGACCTTGCCCGTTTATGAAGATGCGTGGCGGCACGGATTGAATGCGATGCAAATGTCTTCTTCGCCCGGCTTGCTTGGCGACGACCGTTTGGAAATCCGAATTTCTTTGAAAAAATCGACCGCACTTTCGCTCAAAACTCAGGCATTTACTCGTGTTCAGGCAATGAATGGCGACAGTCATGCGGAACAAATTACCGTCGTTAAACTGGCGCCGGACAGCCGTTTCTTCTATTTGCCGCATCCGCTCGTATTGCACAAGGATTCGGCGCTGAAGCAGAAAACGACCATTGAAATGGGTGAAAATGCCGGACTGATTTACGGCGAAATCGTGGCAATCGGACGTGTGATGAACGATGAGCGTTTTCAGTTCCGCCGGTTTTCCTCGCATTTGAAAATCTACAAATTGCAGGAAAACGGCGTAAAACGACCGCTCTTATCGGATTGCATTCAGTGGAAACCGTCCGTGATGAACCTGACAGCGCTGAGTCAAATGGAAAACTACAGCCATCAAGGTTCGTTATGTTTTATTCATGTGGGCAAAAGTGCGGTGGAAATCAAAGAAATTTTGACCGCACTTCAACAACAATTTACTCCGCAGACGGACGTTTTAGCGGGATTGTCGCAGTTAAATGAAAGCGGAATCATAATCCGGATATTGGCGCATAAAGCCGAAGATATTCAGAATTATTTCGAACGGATCGGCGCTTATTTAAAAGAACGGTTCTGACAACCGTGCGGGGCGCGTTGATTCAATCCGTCCGCACGGCAGACATCCGTTATGCATCAACGCAATGGTGCGTATTCACTCCCGGATTCTCAATTTGAATGGTGACGTGTTCGATCTGATATTCGTTCTTCAGCATATTGCTGATGTTTTTAACCAGTTCGTAATCATTTACGCCCTGATATTGCTCCAGAATCACGTGAAACGACAGACTGTATAATCCGTCGGCGATAGACCACAAATGAAATTCGTGAATACCTTTTACGTTCGGAATCGCCAAAACGGATTGGTGAATTGCCGTCGTCTTCAGTTCCGACGGTACCGCTTCCATCAAAACGCCGCCGGCGCGACGGCAGATTTTATAACCGCCCCAGAAAATCACCACGCTGATCACCAAGCTGGCAAGGGCATCAATGGTTATTATGCCTGTCCAATGAATCAGCAACGCCGCGATGAGAATGCCGACGGAATTCAGCAAATCGCCGAAAAAATGCCAGAATGCGCTTTGAATATTCAGATTTTTCTCATGTTTCAGGCTGTTCATCAGCATCAGCGTTAACAGGATATTGATCAGCAAACCGACGCCCGCCACCGCCAGCATCGAGCGAAAATCCACCGCCACGGGATGAAACAAGCGCTGAATGCCTTCCGCCGCCACGCCCAACGCAATCAGAATTAAGGCGATTCCGTTTAAAAAAGCGGCGATAATTTCAAACCGCACATAACCGTAAGTGAACTTATCCGTCGGCTGTTTCGCCGAATAATAAATGGCAATCATGCTCAACGCCAATGCCAGCACGTCGGAAAACATATGAAAGGAATCCGAAATCAGCGCCAGCGAACCGCTTATTATCCCGCCCAGCAGTTCGACCAAGGCAAACACGAAAGTCAACACAAGAGAAAGCCATAAGGTTTTGCGGCTGTAATGCTGAATTTTGTAATGGTTCGTATGGTGATAGTGGAAGTCGATATTATTCATGAAAGTGCGATATCCTTAACAACGGCGGCATTTTAAACCGATTGAAAAGTGCGGGCAAAAAACGTGACATTTTTTGACCGCACTTTTGCCGTTATTTCGCCAAGTATTGATAAATCGCCGCCATATCCGCTTCGCTTAACCCCGATTGATTCGCTTGATTATAGCTGACGGCGGCTTGCTGAATCAGCGGAAAGGCTTTGTCCATTTTGGCGATTTCCGCTTTCGCCAGATTAAAATCTTTGGTCATGTGTTTCATCATAAACGCCGGCGTGAAATCGTTCTGTCGGTACATCGGCACTTTGGCCTGGAAAATCTGGCTGTTCATAAACGAACCGGAAATCATGTCAATCACCTGCTCTTTCGAAATGCCGAATTGTTCCGCAAACAGCAAAGCCTCGCCGTAGGCTTGAATGAAAATGCCGAGCAGAGAATTAATCATCAGTTTCACACCACCCGCTTTGCCCACTTCGCCGTAATAAAACGTTTGCGTGCTGAAGGCGGCGAACAGCGGTTTAAGCTGTTCCACAATTTCCGGTTTGCCGGCCGCCAATACCAGCAATTTGCCCGCTTCCGCCACTTTACTGGAACCGGAAACCGGCGCTTCGATAAATTCCGCGCCGTGTTTTGCCAATAAGAACTCCAGTTGTTGGTTTTGCGTCGGCGAAACCGTACTCATATTCACCACCAACTTGCCTTCCAGGGCGGTCAGCACTTCTTCGGTTAACAGCGATTCAATCACCGGGGAATCCGCTACCATGAGAAAAATCACGTCATAGGCTTTCACCAGCTCCGATACGGAAGCATAAACCGCGGCGCCTTTTGCCGCCAGGTTTTGGCATTTTGCCGCCGTTCGGTTATAAACGCCGACTTTCACCCCGTGTTCCAACAAATGAGACACCATCGGCTCGCCCATTTGTCCTAAACCAATCCAACCGACTTCCCGAGTATTAATCTGCTGCATTTTTTTCTCCTTTTTGTTGGGGCGTGACATGGTTCGTCACCTGCCGACATTAAACCGTTTATTTCTCCGCACCGCGCAATCTCATTGATTCGACGGCAAAAAACTGCGTCAATTTTGACCGCACTTGGACTAAGATCTTTATCATAAAGCCGATAAAAAAGTAAAGCGCGTCCGGTAAATAATTTTCACTGAACGGTGAATAAAAAAGAGCGGTACGCATAATTTGCACCGCTCTTTAGGATTCATCAAGCCATTAAATATCAACCGTATGCCAGTTTTTATCGCCTTTTAACGGCGGCAACATCGGACTGCCTTTTACGCAAAGCTCCCACAATAAACCTTTAATGCCGTATTGATCCGGTTTATTCGGATCCAATTCCGTAACGATTTCGGCTTCTCTGCCCGTTTTAATCAGGGTGGCAATGGTCGGATTAATCATCACGGTTTTACCCAGCGCGATAAATTCCGCCCAGCCGGTGTTGTATGCCGCTAAAATCTGCTCCGCGGTAAACAGCGCGCCCACGCCGATAAGCGGCAACTTACCGCCGATTCGATCGTGCACCAACTGCATGCGGAATGCATTGGTATCCGCGCCTCGACGGGCTTTTTTATAGAAATCGTGCAGAGAAATGTGCAGATATTGTAGGGGTTTGACCTTTAAGGCATCGATAAGCGCAAAGGTGTCTTCCATGGTTAAACCCGATTCTTCCGGTTCTTCCGGCGAAAAACGGTAACCCACGATAAAGTCGTCTTTGCCGTGTTTGGCTTTTACCGCCAATACGCTGTCTACGATCGCCAACGGAAAACGCATGCGATTTTCACGGGAGCCGCCCCATTCGTCGGTGCGACGATTGGAATGACCGGAATAGAACTGTTGAATCAGGTAATTATTGGCGCCATGAATTTCCACTCCGTCAAACCCCGCTTGAATGGCTAAATCTGCGGCATTAGCGAAGGCGTCGATTAAAGCATGGATTTCTTCCTTGCTGGCGGCGCGCGTGCCGGTGGCTTCATCCGCACTGGCGGAAATTTTATCTTTGCCGTTTAACAATTCCGTCAGCGCCAGTTTGCCGCCGTGATGCAGTTGCAAAATAGCTTTTGCCCCTTGCGCTTTAATGATGTCCGCGGTCGCTTTTAAGGAAGGCAGTTGCGCCGCACGAATGGCTTCGGGTTGACCGGGAAAGGCTTTACCGCCGTCCTGCACCAATGTTGCCGCCAGAATAAACATTCCCATGTCCTGCGCGCGGTTGGAAATAAATTCGCGTTCGGCTTCACCTAAGGTGCCGTCCGGGTTGGAACCGAAATGCGTCATAGGCGCCACCACTAAACGGTTTTTGATTTCCACTTGGTTGTTTAAGATATAAGATTGAAATAACGGATTAAATTTTGGATTCATATTTTTTCCTTGTGAGGTTCTGAGGTTTACTTTGAAGCCTCATTAAAATCCGTTTTATTATATCGCTTTTTTAGCAAGTAAAAATAACTAAAACGGTTTGCCGTGTTATCTAAATGGATGTTTCCGGCGTTGGGCAAAAAACTTTCAACGGCAAAAAAACGTGCCAAAAATCGCCCGCACTTTTAGTTTCCGTTTCCGCCGAAGTCTGTTTAGCATAACAAAAAAGCCTTGAAACATGTGTTTCAAGGCTTTTGAATTTGGTGGAGATAATCGGGATCGAACCGACGACCTCTTGAATGCCATTCAAGCGCTCTCCCAACTGAGCTATATCCCCGTTTTGATGTGGCGTTATGATAATGACTAACCCTATTCGCTGTCAACCATTAATCCAAAATGATTGCAACGATAGCCTAAAATTTAAGCAGCTTGCGCTTTAATGAAGGCAAGGGCTTTGTCGATGCGCGCCAATACGCGTTCGCGACCGATTCCCGCAAGGGTGACGTCCATGGACGGCGATTGACCGGCTCCGGTGACGGCAACGCGTAACGGCATGCCGACTTTACCCATGCCTACGCCCAATTCGGCGGCGGTTTGCTCGATTGCCCCGTGCGTATTGTGCGCGTCCCAAACGGAAAGTGCGGTCAATTTTTCTTTTACTTTTTCCAACGGTTCAATTGCTGCGGCTTTAAGGTGTTTTTTCGCCGCCGCTTCGTCAAAGTTTTCAAATTCTTCAAAGAAATAACAGCTGGACAATGCCATTTCCCGCAGCGTTTTGCTGCGTTCCGCGAACATAGACACGATGTCGGTTAACGCCGGACCGTTTGTGATATCAACGCCCAAATCCCGATATTGCCAGGCTAAATGTTTTGCCACGTAATCCGGCGGCAATTCGCGCATATAATGCTGATTGAGCCATTGCAGCTTTTCCGTATTGAACGCGCTGGCAGATTTGCTCACGTGTTCCAGTTCAAACAAACGAATCATTTCTTCGCGACTGAAAATTTCTTGATCGCCGTGACCCCAGCCTAAACGCACCAGATAATTCACCAAGGCTTCCGGCAGATAACCGTCGTCGCGGTATTGCATGACACTGACGGCGCCATGGCGTTTGGATAATTTTTGTCCGTCGTCGCCGTTGATCATGGAAACGTGGGCGTAAGTGGGAATCGGTGCGCCCAAGGCTTCTAAAATATTGATTTGACGCGGTGTGTTGTTGATGTGATCTTCGCCGCGCACAACATGGGTAATGCCCATATCCCAGTCATCCACCACCACGCAGAAATTGTAAGTCGGCGAACCGTCGGTACGGCGAATGATTAAATCGTCCAGTTCGTGGTTGCTGATTTCAATACGACCGCGCACCGCGTCTTCAAATACCACGGAACCTTCCTGCGGGTTTTTAAACCGAACTACGTGCGGCTCGTCGGGCGAATGACTGTGATCGTGCAGACAATGACGATCGTAACGCGGTTTTTGTTTATTGGCTTCTTGCGTATGACGTAATTGTTCCAGACGTTCTTTTGTGCAGTAACAACGATAGGCTAAGCCTTGTTCAATCATTTGATCGATAACCTGATTGTAGCGATCAAAACGTTTGGTTTGAAAATAAGGACCGTGTTCCCAGGAAAGATTTAACCATTCCATGCCTTCGATAATGGCGGCAGTGGCCTCCGGCGTAGAGCGTTCTAAGTCCGTGTCTTCAATACGTAACACGAATTCGCCGTGATTATGCTTTGCATATAACCAGGAATACAGCGCCGTACGGGCGCCGCCTACATGCAGATAGCCGGTCGGGCTGGGGGCGAAGCGAGTGCGGACTTTTACATTGGGATCTAAATCAAATAACGGTGCTAATTTCATCTTATTGCCTTCATTCATGATATAAACTTCGCTATTGTACTCGTTTTTTATCTAAAAAATGACTAGAAATTTTAAACTTATGCCTATTTTTAAGCCAATTAATGCAAATTTCACAAAAAGAGGTTGACTGTAATCCTGGATTCCCTATAATACGCCCCACAAACAGCGGGCGATTAGCTCAGTTGGGAGAGCACCTCCCTTACAAGGAGGGGGTCACTGGTTCGAGACCGGTATCGCCCACCACTTTCCATAAGGTGTTCGCTGTTTATCCCTTTGATTTTAAGGCTCTTTAAGCGGGCGATTAGCTCAGTTGGGAGAGCACCTCCCTTACAAGGAGGGGGTCACTGGTTCGAGACCGGTATCGCCCACCACTTAAAGCCTGCAAATCTAAACCGACAAATTTGAAGCGAGTGCAAAAGCGCAGATCGTACATTAAATACGACAAAGCTATTTAACACGCGGTAGCGAAAAATTTTAGGGCGATTAGCTCAGTTGGGAGAGCACCTCCCTTACAAGGAGGGGGTCACTGGTTCGAGACCGGTATCGCCCACCAATTCTTTTTTGAACTTCATTTTTAATTTCGTTATACTGCGACTCTTAATTATTATTCTCGCAGGAACTGTATTTTGTCTCTCGTAAGCATCATTTTCGTTATCTGGATTTTATTTGCTTATTTTCAACTGATTCTACATTTTCATCGCCTGAAAATGATGAATGCTTTCATCCCCCGCGATGTGCGTCGCGGCACACAATATCAACCCGCGCTCAGCCGAATGCTGAAACGCGGCGCCCAATTCGACGCCAAAGTCATCGCCATTATTCTGGCGCCGTTTTTTTTGTTCGGCTCCGCCTCTTTTGCATTTTTAAGCGTAAATTCGACCGCACTTATTTGGTCTATGTACATTTTTGTTCTGGCTTTTGCGCTTATCGGCATTGTGGTCGGTAATTTTTATTACTTTAAAACCTACAATAATTATTACGACATGTTTATGTTCGGTTTAGCGGAAGACGACACCAAGGCGGTACTGAAAAATATTTACGACGATTATCCCGTCATTTCCGGATTTTTTGCGATTTTTGCTTTGGCCTTCATTCCCGGCTGGTTGACCCATTATGCTTTGATAAATTGGCATATCGACTTTAACCCTTGGTGGTCCTTGCTGTTATTTATCGGCACGTTATGCGCGCTTGCCTTCTTTGCTCGAGGCACCATTCATTCCACGCCGCTGGGCAAAAATCATGCGCAAGTAGCTTCTCTTGCGGTCATCAACAAACTGGTTCCCAACGGCGTTATCGCTATGGAATGGGCATTCGGCGATCGCAAACGCAATATTCGTTTTGAACCGGTGGATTTAGACCAAGGCAAAGCCTTGATGCGACAGGTTTTCGGCACCGAATCTTTAATCGAACGCACGCCGAAAAACGATAAGCTTGCCGCCTTGAAACCGCACGTATTTCTTGCCGTAATGGAAAGTTTCGGCACCAATTATTTGGTGTTGGATAATGCGCAAACGAATGATTTATTAGGTAATTTTCGCCCGCACTTTGAGCGCGACATAGTGTTCAAACGTTTTATTTCCGATTACGACGGCACCGCGCCGACTCTGGCTTCGCTGTATTTTTACAGCCCGATTCAGAATATCAGTCAATCTTCGGCGCAGCAAACCAAGCTACCGTACAATCCGTTTTTAACTTATAAACAACAAGGTTACCGCACGATTTTTATCACCTCTGGCGGCATGATGTGGCGTAATCTCGGCAATTATCTGCCGCTGCAAGGCGTGGACGAACTGTACGATCAAAACGACATCATCGAAGCGTTTCCTGAAGCGAAATCTTCGCTGTCTTACTGGGGAATCGCCGACGAATACGCGCTGGCGTTAGCGGAGAAATTGCTGGCGGAAGCGCAGGAGCCACTGTTCATCAATTTCTTAAGCATCACCAATCATCCGCCTTACGACGTGCCGACGCACTATCGGGCGGAACGCATTAATCCTGCCGCGCTGGACGGCAAATTCGGTTCCGAACAGGAAAACCGTAAATCCCTAACGACCTATCAATACGCCAATAATGCCTTGGGAAATTTCGTTTCCAATCTGGATCAGATGGAAAACGGGCGAAAGACCGTTATTGCCGTCACCGGCGATCATCACGTACGCTGTGTGCGTTTTGACGCGCCGAAAGAAAATTTTATGGCGAAAGGCGTGCCCTTTTACCTGCACGTGCCGGAGGCGGTGAAAAACGCGGTGGCGATTCGTTTTGACGCGAATCGCCTCGGTTCGCACAAAGACATTATGCCTACTTTGTACGCATTAAGCTTATCCGACGCGGAATACTGGAATTTGGGCGGTCGCAATTTATTGGCGCCGCAGGACGAGGAGAAATACGCCTTCGCGTTTAACGAAAATCTGTGGGCGGACGCAGAAGGCGTGGTAGAAGGCGCGGCGGACAGCGGATTTCAATTTCCATGGCAAAATCCGACCGCACCTTATCCCGACAATTTATGGGTCAATCCGCCCGTTCCGTTGCCGCAAGCCAAGCAGGAACGCATTCAGGCTTACCGCAAATTACTGCACTGGCAGATCAATTATTTGGTCGCCGGCAAAAAATAACGTAAAAATCGACCGCACTTTAACATTATGACAACGAAATATTTTACGCTCGATATTCCCACTCAACCGAACGATCACAAAATTCTCGGCAACGTGCAGGCGGGCGCCGATTGTCTGGCTATCGCCGAAATCGCCGCACAGCACAAAGGGCTCACCGTTATCGTCACGCCGGACACCAAAAGTGCGGTACGTTTTGAGAAAGTTTTGCGCGAAATTACCACTACCGATATTTGCTTTTTTCCCGATTGGGAAACCTTGCCTTACGATGCGTTTTCGCCTCATCAAGAGATTATTTCCGCGCGCCTGAGTGCGTTATTTTATTTGCAACAGGCAAGCCAAGGCATTCTGTTGCTGCCGGTTTCCACATTAATGCAGCGCGTTTGCCCGCCGTCATTTTTGCGGCAGAATGTGTTACTGATAAAAAACGGCGATCGTTTAAATATTGAACGTTTGCGTCTGCAACTGGAAAACGCCGGCTATCGGGCGGTGGAACAGGTTCTGGAACCCGGCGAATTTGCGGTGCGCGGTTCGTTGCTGGACCTGTTCCCCATGGGCAGTCCGCTGCCGTTCCGATTGGATTTTTTCGACGATGAAATTGATTCCATTCGCACCTTTGATGTGGAAACGCAACGCACGTTGGAAGCCATTCCTCAAATCAATCTGTTGCCCGCTCATGAATTTCCGACGGACGGCAAAGGTATCGAATTTTTCCGTGCTCGTTTTCGCGAAACCTTTGGCGAAATCCGGCGGGATCCCGAACATATTTATCAGCAGGTTTCGAAAGGTGCGTTGGTGTCGGGAATCGAATACTGGCAACCGCTGTTTTTTGGGCAAATGGGAACCTTGTTCGATTATTTGCCGCCGGACAGTTTGCTGGTGGACACGGAACAAAATGCCGAGCAGGCGGCGCGCTTTTATGCGGATGCCGCTCAGCGTTTTGAAAGCCGCAAGGTCGATCCCATGCGCCCGCTTCTGCCGCCGGAATGCCTGTGGCTACGGGTGGACGAGCTCAATCGCCGGCTGAAGCAATATCCTCGCATGACCTTTAAAACGGAAAAAGTGCGGTCGTCCGTACGTCAGAAAAATCTGCCGGTTTCGCCGTTACCGCCGCTGCAAATTCAAGCGCAGAGCAAAGAACCGTTGCAGGAATTACGCCGGTTTATCGAATCTTTCGACGGCAAAATCGTGTTTTCCGTGGAAACGGAAGGGCGACGGGAAACGCTTTTGGACTTGCTTTCGCCTATCAAGCTTAAGCCAAAGCAAATCAAAGGATTGCAGGAAGCGGAGAATCAACGCATCAGCCTGTGGATCAGTTCTCTCGATCACGGCTTTATTCTGGAAGCGCAAAGTGCGGGCAAAAAAAACGACGTTTTTTTGCATAGCGACGATGCCGACGGCGCCGAAGAACGGCGTAATTCGGCGAAGGGAACGACGAATAACATTGCGGTTATTTGTGAAACGGAATTACTGGGCGAACGGGTGCAGCAGCGGCGCGATAAACGTAAAACCGTGAATCCGGACGCCTTAATCCGCAATCTTGCCGAACTGAAAATCGGCCAACCGGTGGTGCATCTCGAACACGGCGTCGGGCGTTACGGCGGCTTGGTGACATTGGAAAACGGCGGCGTAAAAGCGGAATATTTATTGTTAACCTATGCGAACGACGCCAAACTTTACGTGCCTGTCGCCGGTTTGCATTTGATCAGCCGTTACGTAGGCGGCGGCGAGGAAACCGCACCGTTACACAAGTTGGGCGGCGACGCCTGGGCGAAAGCGCGTCGCAAAGCGGCGGAGAAAATTCGTGATGTTGCGGCGGAATTACTGGATGTTTATGCCCAACGGGAAGCGCAGAAAGGTTTCGCTTTCAAATATGATCGTGAGGAATTCCAGGCGTTTGCCGCCACCTTTCCGTTTGAAGAAACCTTTGATCAGGAACTGGCCATTAACGCCGTGATTTCCGATATGTGTCAGCCGAAAGCCATGGATCGCTTAATCTGCGGCGATGTGGGATTCGGCAAAACCGAAGTCGCCATGCGCGCCGCATTCCTTGCGGTCATGAATCATAAACAGGTGGCGGTGTTGGTTCCGACCACCTTGTTAGCTCAGCAACATTATGAAAATTTCCGCGATCGTTTTGCCAATCTTCCCGTTAACGTGGAAGTGTTATCGCGTTTTAAAACCGCTAAAGAACAGCAAAAAGTATTAGCCGGACTCGCCGACGGCAAAGTGGATATTCTTATCGGAACCCATAAACTGATTCAGTCCGATGTGAAATTTCACGATTTGGGCTTGCTGGTGATTGACGAAGAGCATCGTTTCGGCGTGCGCCAGAAAGAACGGATTAAGCAACTGCGCGCTAACATTGATATTCTCACCTTAACCGCCACGCCGATTCCGCGTACGCTGAATATGGCAATGAACGGCATTCGCGATTTGTCCATTATTTCCACCCCGCCGGCCCGTCGGTTAACAATCAAAACCTTCGTGCGGCAGCAGGACGATCTCACCGTTCGCGAAGCGATTTTGCGCGAAATTCTGCGCGGCGGGCAGGTTTATTATCTGCACAATGATGTGGCGAGCATTGAAAAATGTGCGGAAAAATTGACCGCACTTGTACCGGAGGCGCGCGTCACCGTAGGGCACGGACAAATGCGCGAACGCGAATTGGAGCGGGTGATGACGGATTTTTATCACCAACGTTTTAATGTGCTGGTTTGTTCCACCATTATCGAAACCGGTATTGACGTTCCCACCGCCAACACCATTATTATCGAGCGGGCGGACAATTTCGGCCTGGCGCAATTACATCAATTGCGCGGCAGAGTGGGGCGTTCTCATCATCAGGCTTACGCTTATTTACTGACACCGCCGCCGAAACTGATGACCAAAGACGCGGTAAAACGTTTGGAAGCGTTGGAAAGTCTGGATAATCTCGGCGCAGGCTTCGTTTTGGCCACTCACGATCTGGAAATTCGCGGTGCCGGCGAATTATTGGGTTCCGAACAGAGCGGACAAATCGAAAGTATTGGTTTCTCGTTATATATGGAATTGCTGGAATCCGCCGTAACGGCAATGAAGGAAGGCCGTGAACCCAGCCTGGATGAACTCACGCAACAGCAGGTGGAAATCGATTTACGGGTGCCGGCGCTGTTACCGGAAGATTATCTGGGCGATGTCAATATGCGTCTGTCTTTTTATAAACGCATTGCCGGTGCGGAAAATAAAACCGCCCTGGATGAATTAAAAGTGGAATTAATCGACCGTTTCGGTTTGTTACCGGAAGCCACCCGGAATCTGATGCAGATCGCCGAATTACGTACGCTGGCAAAACAACTGAAAGTCATCAGAATCGATGGCACGGCAACCGGCGGTTTTATCGAATTCAACCCGACGGCGGACATCGAACCGGTGAAATTCCTCAATCTCATCCGGCAGCAACCGGCGGTGTTCAAATTTGACGGACCGACTAAATTCCGCTTTTCCTGTAATCTGGAACAGCCGAAAGTGCGGTTGGAATTTGTGTTGAATTTATTAAATTCGTTACTCGGTTAGGAATCGCTTTGCTGTTTCAGCCTGTTAAGGTTAATTGATTTCCATTCGGAGAAAAAACAGTTTTTTGTACTTTTACGACCTAGATCACATTTTGCAAAAATTGTCCGAGATAACACAAGAAATCACTTGCAAAGCGAAGTCAATCAGCATATTTTGTTAACAAAGGATGTAAAAAAACGGGTGCAGCAATGCACCTTCACAGCAAAAGAGGTAACTGCTATGACACTAAATATCGCAAGCAAACAAATGGATATCACCCCTGCAATTCGCGCTCATATTGAGGAACGTCTCGCAAAATTAGGAAAATGGCAAACGCAGTTAATCAATCCCCACTTTGTATTAAGTAAACTTCCGCAAGGTTTCGGGGTGGAAGCGACTGTCGGTACGCCGTTCGGCAATTTGTTCGCCAGCGCGGAATCCGACGATATGTATGTCGCTATTAATAATGTAGAAGAAAAACTGGAAAAACAGCTGAACAAACTACAGCACAAAGGTGAAGCCCGCCGTGCGGATGAACGTTTAAAGGACTCTTTTGAATAACATTAATTCATTGAAAATAACATTTTAAATCAATAAAACGATAAACAAAGTGCGGTGAAAAACATTAAAATTTTTCACCGCACTTTTATTTCCGTATCAATAAAACCGCTTATTTTTTCTTAGCCGGTCGTTCCCAACCCGCCGTGTGGCGTTGCGGTACGCGCGTTGTGACCAATTCGCCGGCGGCGACGTCTTTTGTAATCGTCGAACCCGCGCCGATGGTCGCACCGTCACCCACTTTCACCGGCGCCACTAATTGCGCATCGGAACCCACGAATACGTTATCGCCGATAACGGTTCTGAATTTGTTTGCGCCGTCATAGTTACAGGTAATGACGCCCGCACCGATATTACAAGCCGCACCGATTTCAGCATCGCCCACATAAGTCAAATGATTCACCTTGGAACCTTTGCCTACTTTGGCTTTCTTGATTTCGACGAAATTTCCGACATGAGTTTCCGCCGCCAATTCCGCGCCCGGACGCAAACGGGAGAACGGACCGATTGCCGCTTTGTCTCCTACCGTGCTGTCTTCCAGAACGGAATAAGGTTTAATTTCCGTGTTATCACCGACCGTTACATTTTTCAGTACGCAACCCGCGCCGATTTTAACGCCGTTACCTAATTTCACTTTTCCTTCAATAATCACGTTTACGTCAATTTCCACGTCTTTACCGTGTTCAAGTTCACCGCGTAAATCAAAACGTTCCGGATCCGCTAAACTCACGCCCGCTAACAACAAAGCCTTTGCCTGTTTACGTTGAAAATAACGTTCCAACGCGGCTAATTGCAGCCGATTATTGGCGCCTTCCACTTCCATCATGTCATCCGCTTTAACCGCCGTCACTTTAAAACCGTCCCGATTAGCCAAGCCAATGACATCCGTCATATAGTATTCGCCCTGCGCATTGTTATTATCCAAACGCGTCAACCATTTTTTGAAACTGGCTCCGTCCGAAACCATCACGCCGGTGTTGACTTCGGTAATTTTGAGCTGCTCCGGCGAGGCGTCTTTTTGTTCGACGATAGCGACAACCGACCCGTTTTCGCGAATAATACGGCCGTATCCCGTCGGATTTTCTAATTCTACAGTCAACAATGCGATACCGTTTTCCGGCTTCGCCGCCACCAAACGTTCCAACGTTTCTTTAGTAATCAGCGGCGCATCGCCATAAAGCATCACAATGTTTTCGTCATCTTTAAAAAATGGCGCCGCCTGCTGCATGGCATGCCCCGTTCCCAATTGTTCCGCCTGGAAGACCCAGTTTACCGGCTCGTCGGCAAGACGTTCTTTCAATAAATCCGCGCCATGTCCGTAAATTAAGTGAATTTGGTCCGCACTTAACTGCTTGGCCGTATCAATAACATGTTTCACCATCGGCTTGCCGGCAACTTTGTGCAACACTTTGGGTAAGTCCGAATACATACGGGTTCCCTTGCCGGCGGCAAGAATCACAACGCTTAATTTTGACATGTAATATCCTTAATTAAAAAGAAATCTCCGCATGAACAGGAGAGAAATGAGTTAGAGTTACTTAATTGACAATGTCCGATCAATTAAAGTTCATTTTATGCTTAATTTTGCGTGCAAAGACCGAACGGAACAGGCATCGCAAGCGCCGGGGCTTTTCACGCCTTCCGCCGCCGTGGCGATTTAACGCCGGCGAATCGGCAGAATCATTAGCGTGAATATTTCACCCTAAAAAAACAGTCGAATTGTAGCAGGATATGCGCAGAAAAACATGAATTTGTGTTCATTTCCGGTGATCACAAAAGTGCGGTCAAAAAAAGCAACGTTTTTTGAACCTTGGCTTTGCCAACGGTGGTGAAGCCATAAGTAATCGCACCGGCGATTACGCATAAAAAACGCGTTGTTTTTTTCAATTAAATAATCATCGTGACCAGCAAACGCGCGTTGAGCCATGTTTCGTCGAATGACATCGGCACGTTTGCCGGCGTTTTGCGCATAAACAGCTTGTTGAAAATCAGCGCTATCGATGAAAAGAGGAACAGAAAAAGGCCTGCGCTAAAAATCCCGATAAATAAAAAACCGGCAATCAGGAATATCATTGTTTGTCGAATAATCGTTAAAACAGGTTTAAACATAATTTTCTCCAATAAAAAAACACCATTGAGTTATTTCAATGGCGTTATTATGGAAAAGAAGAATTAGGCGGGAATTAGCCGCCGACTATATTTTTCGATTTTTTGAAAATAATTTTAACCATTAAGCCGCTTGCAAAATGCGGGCTATCAAGTAATTCGATCGAGCCCTGATAATTCCGTACGATTTGACTGGCAATCGCCAAACCTAAACCCGAACCTTGCTGATCGGAGCCGAGAATGCGGTAGAACGGATCCAACACGCGCTCGCGTTCCGCCAAAGGAATGCCTTTACCGTTATCTTCTACAAAAATTTCCAAAACTTCGTCTTTTTCTACCGCACTTAGGTCGATTTGCGCCCCCTTCGGCGCGTAACGAATGGCGTTATCCACCAGCGTTTTTATCAATAAATAAAAATCTGTTTCGTTACCGTAAATTTCGGCTTCGCCTTCGGACACCACACCGATGTCCTGTTCTTTTTGTTCCGCCAGCGGATAAAGATCTTCAATCACTCTGCTGAAAATACTGTGTAAATTCAGCGTAGTCTGATACTTATGATCTTTATTCTGACTGCGGGCTAAAGACAAGAGTTGTTCCAACAAATCACGGCTACGGCGAATTCCTTGGTTCAGTTGCCGTACCTGCGATTTCGCTTCGGCCGACATGTCCTGATTATTCAGGCGTTCCGCTTGTAAGGAAAGCGCGGTCATCGGGCTGCGTAATTCGTGCGCTGCATCGGCAATAAAACGCTTTTGTTGCTCCACAAAAGCTTCGGTACGACCTAACAATTGATTAATGGCTTGCACAAATCCCGTAATTTCCGTTGGCACTTGAGAGATCGGTAACGCGGTTAAATCCTGCGCATTTCTTGCGGCAAGGCTGTTGGATAAGCGTTCTACAGGCTTCATCGTGCGTTTTACCACCCAAAAGGTTAACAATACGATTAACGGCAACAGCACCAACAACGGCATTAAACTTGCCCAGGCGGAATGTTCGGCAAGCTCTTCACGATATTCGTTTTCTTGTAAAATCGCGAGAATACCGCCGTCTCGCGCTTGCAAATAACCGCGATAGGTTTCTTCGTCATACCATAAATTAGTGAAAATATTGCGTGGGTTTTGGTTGGGAGAAAGCTGAAATACGCCTTTGTGTCGCACAAAATTATAATATTCGTCAGTTAATTCCGCAGGAAGCTGAAACCTCGGATGTGCCTGATTATCCGCCAGCCAATAGACGGCAATACGGTTATCATCGCCTTCTCTAAAGCCGTCCATCAATTCGGCCGGAGAAGTAATATAACTCGCGATGCGTTTTAAGGTGCGATCCTGTTGCTTATAGGTTTCGCGATAGGTGTCATAAAAAGCAATGCCGGCGGCAATAAGGCTAATCATTGCCGTAGAAAGCAGTAAACTGACGACTAATTTCGTTTTAATCGATTTAAACATTCGCCTTCCCTTTCGGCATCATCCAACCCACACCGCGCACGTTTTTGATTTGTTCTTTGCCAATTTTCTTGCGCAAGCCGTGAATTAAAAAGTCAATGGCGTTACTCTCCACTTCTTCGCCCCAGGCATAGACTTTATTTTCCAAATCACTGCGGGAAAGAATGGTGCCTGCGCGCGAAATCAAGGCTTGTAGGACGGAGAATTCCTTATTACTCAGGACAACAGGCTTATCCTGTTCCGCAATTTCCACCATATAAGTGGTGGGATCGAGCGTAATCACGCCGTTGGTCAGTTTCGGCGAACTTTGTCCGCCGTGACGACGCAGCACCGCCCGCATTCTCGCCTGTAATTCCGCCATATCGAACGGCTTAATAATGTAATCGTCCGCACCGCCGTCCAGCCCCGAAAGACGGCTGTCCAAATCGTCGCGAGCGGTGACAATCAACACGGGCGTTGCATTTTTCTTTTTGCGGATATGGGTTAGCACCTTCAAACCGTCTTGCCCCGGTAATCCCAAATCAAGCAACACCAAGTCATAACTTTGAGTCATCAATGCTTCTTCCGCCGTTTTGCCGTTATTTACCCAGTCCACCGCATAATGACCGTCGCGTAAACTCGCCGACACCGCATCGGCAATCATTCTGTCGTCTTCCACCAGTAAAATTCGCATGCTTTTTTCCGTTTATTTTTCTCAGATTATTAAAAAACAAGTAAAAAAACGACCGCACTTTATCGTGCGGTTGTTTCCCGTTTAACTTAATAATCCACGCCCGAGCTAATCACTTCGCCGCTGGCGGCATTTACCACAGTTTTGTATTCTTTACCGTCCTTAATACTTTCAACCTCATAGCGCGACGCGCCTTTTTTCGCTTCCAAATCGGCTGCTTTCACTTTACCGCCGGTTTTTTGCGCGGCGATGTCGATGGCTTGTTCAAGCGATACTTTCGCCTCTGCGGACGCCTTATCCTTTTTATGGGATTGGGTTTCTACATTGTCCGCCAACACTTCGCCCGTTTTGGCATCCACAACGACTTCGTGTTTTTCCGCATTGCCTTGATTATCCCGCAACACGTCCACTTTGTAATAGCTTGAGCCGTTTTTGAATTTAAAATCCACTTCCGTCGCTTTACCCGCTACTTTGCCTGTTGCCGTCTGAACCGCCTGTCCCGCGCTGATTGCAGCTTGTTCAAATGCCGCTTGTTTTTCAGGATGGCTGCTTGCGTATGCGCCCGCTCCGCCTAATAAAACGGCTGAAGCCAGTAATACCGATAATACTTTTTTACTTTTTGACATAAAGTCTCCTTATCATTCGCAAAATTTAAATCAAACATTTATTTGAAATATCGTCAGACCGTTGCCTTTCGATGTGCGTATCTTAAAAAAGAAAAATTAGAAGAAAATTAGATGGAAAATTTATTTCTAAAAAACTATCAAAAAAATGACCGCACTTTTGACGGTGCGGTTTAGAAATTATTTATAAAAGTACTCGGCAATCTACAGGCTTTCACCTTCGATAAACCATTGTATAGCGCGAAAATTAACGAAGAATTCTCTTCGTTAATTTTTATGCTTTGTTTAATTTAATTGCGCATGTAAATTTTGAACGGAATAGACCTCGCAACCGTCAATACTTTTCACACCCTCCGCCAAAGCTTCCGCCGCCGCCATGGTGGTTTGCAGGAACACGCGTTGCTGCAAGGCGCTGCGGCGAATGGAGTGGCTGTCGGAAATACTTTCCGGCAGGCTACCTGAGGTATTAATCACCATGGTGATTTCACCGTTTTTAATGGCATCCACAATATTCGGACGACCTTCGCGCACTTTATTGACAATCTGAGTCATAATGCCGTTTTCACGCAGGAATTTTGCCGTGCCCATAGTCGCACACAAACCGTAACCCTGTTCCTGCAATGCGCGGACCACCGGCAATAACCGGGCTTTATCCGCATTATCCACCGACAAGAACACTTTGCCGGTTTTCGGAATACGCTCGTTTGCACCCAGCTGAGCTTTTAAGAACGCTTCGGAGAAAGTCGTTCCTACGCCCATGACTTCACCGGTTGAACGCATTTCAGGGCCTAAAATGGTATCCACGCCTGGGAATTTGATGAACGGGAACACCGCTTCTTTCACGCTGTAATATTGCGGAATAATTTCACTGTCAATACCTTGTTCTTTCAGGCTGATTCCCGCCATTACCCGCGCGGCGATTTTCGCCAGCGGACGACCGGTGGCTTTGCTCACAAACGGGACGGTGCGGCTGGCGCGCGGATTGACTTCCAATACGAAAATCACGCCGTTTTGCACGGCAAATTGTACGTTCATTAAGCCTACGACGTTTAACGCTCTCGCCATTGCCGCAGTTTGACGGCGGATTTCATCCTGCACATCTTGCGGTAAGGAATACGGCGGTAACGAACAAGCGGAATCACCGGAATGAATACCCGCCTGCTCGATATGCTGCATAATTCCGCCCATGACAACATCCGAGCCGTCGCAAATACAATCTACGTCCACTTCGATAGCATTGTTCAGGAAGTGATCAAGCAGAATCGGGCTATCGTTGGAAACGGACACCGCTTCGCGCATATATTTATTGAGCTCTTCCACATTATACACGATTTGCATAGCGCGACCGCCCAATACGTAAGACGGGCGCACCACTAACGGATAACCCACTTCATCCGCCAATTTCACCGCCTCGGCGGCATTACGTGCGGTGCGGTTATTCGGTTGTTTCAATCCCAAATCTTTTAAGATTTTTTGGAAACGTTCGCGGTCTTCCGCGGCATCAATGCTGTCTGCGGAAGTACCGATAATATTCACGCCGTTGTCATGCAACGCATTCGCCAATTTCAGCGGAGTCTGGCCGCCGTAATGAACAATTACGCCCCAAGGCTGCTCGGTATGCACAATTTCCAGTACGTCTTCCAAGGTTAACGGTTCGAAATACAAGCGGTCGGACGTATCGAAATCGGTAGAAACGGTTTCCGGGTTACAGTTCACCATAATGGTTTCAAAACCGGATTCGCGCAACGCCAATGCCGCATGTACGCAGCAATAGTCAAATTCGATACCTTGACCGATCCGGTTCGGGCCGCCGCCTAAAATCATGACTTTTTTGCGATTCGTCGGATTGGCTTCGCATTCTTCTTCATAGGTGGAATACAAATAAGCGGTGTCGGATTTAAACTCGCCGGCACAGGTATCGACGCGTTTATATACCGGATGTAAATTCAGTTCGCGGCGTTTGGTGCGTACTTGATCTTCACTGACTTTAGTCAGTTGCGCGATACGTTTATCAGAAAAACCTTTACGTTTTAAACGGCGTAATTCCGCATAATCCAATTCGGCAAAACTGCGTTTTTCAAGCGCCAATTCTTCCCGCACCAAATCCTGAATTTGAATTAAAAACCAAGGATCGATTTTGGAATAATGATGCACTTCTTCCAAACTGAAACCTGCGCCAAACGCGTCCGCCACATATAAAATACGGTTCGGGCCCGGATTTCCCAATTCGGTACGGATTTTTTCAGGTTCTTCCGATAACAAATTAAAGCCGCAAATACCGGTTTCCAAACCTCGCAACGCTTTTTGCAAACTTTCTTGGAAAGTGCGGCCCATCGCCATGACTTCGCCCACGGATTTCATTTGGGTGGTTAAACGATCGTCCGCCTGCGGGAATTTTTCAAAGGCGAAACGCGGCACTTTGGTAACCACATAGTCGATAGACGGCTCAAACGAAGACGGAATTAGGCCGCCGGTGATGTCGTTACGCAATTCGTTCAAGGTGTAACCTACCGCTAATTTCGCCGCCACTTTGGCAATCGGGAAGCCCGTCGCTTTGGAAGCTAATGCGGAAGAACGGCTGACGCGCGGGTTCATTTCGATCACGATCATCTCGCCGTTTGCCGGATTCACCGCAAATTGTACGTTGGAACCGCCGGTATCTACGCCGATTTCACGCAATACCGCCAATGAGGCGTTACGCATAATCTGATATTCTTTATCGGTTAAGGTTTGCGCCGGTGCGACGGTAATGGAATCGCCGGTGTGTACGCCCATCGGGTCAAAGTTTTCGATAGAACACACGATAATGCAGTTATCCGCTTTGTCGCGCACCACTTCCATTTCGTATTCTTTCCAGCCTAAAACGGACTGCTCGATTAATAATTCGTGAGTCGGCGAAGCATCAAAGCCGCGTTCGCAAATGGCCTGGAATTCGTCGCGGTTATAAGCGATACCGCCGCCGGAACCGCCCATGGTGAAGGAAGGCCGAATTAAAGTCGGGAATCCCACTTCTTCCTGCGCTTTCCAGGCTTCGTCGAAGCTGTGACAAACGAAGGATTTCGGCGTATTCAAGCCGATTTTAGCCATTGCATCTTTGAAGCGACCGCGATCTTCCGCTTTATCGATAGCGTCTTCCGTCGCCCCGATCAATTCCACGCCGTATTTTTTCAGCACGCCGTTTTTCGATAAATCCAACGCGCAGTTCAATGCGGTCTGCCCGCCCATGGTCGGCAAAATTGCATCCGGACGTTCTTTTTCGATAATCTTTTCCACGGTTTGCCACTGAATCGGCTCAATGTAAGTGACATCCGCCATATTCGGATCGGTCATAATGGTGGCCGGATTGGAGTTCACCAGCACCACTTTATAGCCTTCCTCCCGCAAAGCTTTGCACGCCTGCGCGCCCGAATAGTCAAACTCGCACGCCTGACCGATGACAATCGGACCGGCGCCGATAATTAGAATTGTGTTTATGTCTGTACGTTTTGGCATAGTATTTTCTCTTTAAAAAAACTTTTAAAAAATCGACCGCACTTTTGGTTAATTTCGAATTTAGATTTTCCTAATATCCATAAATCCCGGCAAAATCTTCCTGAGCCTGCTCTCTGCCGGCGCATCTCCTGACGCGTGCCGAATTTTTATTACAGCACGCGTCAGGATACGCGCGCTATCAATGGAATATTATTTTCTCTTTAAAAAAACTTTCAAAAAATCGACCGCACTTTGGGTTAATTATCGAATTTAGATTTCCCTAATATCCGTAAAGCCCGGCAAAATCTTCCTGAGCCTGCTCTCTGCCGGCGCGCGTCTCCTGACGCGTGCCGAATTTTTATTACAGCACGCGTCAGGAGACGCGCGCTATCAATGGGTTTATGTCTGTACGTTTTGGCATAGTATTTTCTCTTTAAAAAAACTTTTAAAAAATCGACCGCACTTTTGGTTAATTTCGAATTTAGATTTTCCTAATATCCATAAATCCCGGCAAAATGATCTTCGTTCGGATCGCTTATCCAATGATATTCTGTTTGCTCGGCGATTAATTGCGCCTGCTCGACGCCGTAATAATCGCTGATAAAGCCTAAAGCCATATCCATTCCCGCCGAAACGCCCGACGAAGTATAAAATTTCCCGTCTTTCACCCAGCGCGCCACCGGCTGCCATTGCACGTTCGGGTTAACGGATCGCACCCATTCGAAAGCGCGTTTATTGGACGTCGCCCGTAAACCGTTCAACTCGTCGGTAGCGGCCAATAACGCCGAACCGGTACACACCGTTAAACAAAGTGCGGTCTGTTTTACCCGAGTTTTCAGCATCGAGATAAACTCGGCGTCATTTACCAGCGTTCGGGTGCCTTGTCCGCCGGGAATCAGTAAAACACTGTTTTCGCCCAAATCCGGTAACGGTTTTGTTTCCGTATAAAACCCTTGCCGGCTGCGAATTAAACCGCCTTGCTGCGAAACATAATGCAATGTTACATCAGGCAGACGGTGCAGAAACTCCACCGGCCCCATTAAATCCAGGGTTTCATAATCATTGAACAGAAGACAATAAATCCGTCCGGTTAAATGATGCTTATCCGTTACAGATACCCTTTGCAAATAAGCTTTGCGTTGTTCGCTGTATTTCCACCAAGGTTTTGCTTCATTTCCTTGCATAAAATCGGTTAAAGATAAGAAAACATCAATCATACAGGGATCATGTTGCGTGCCGGTTAATTCGCAAAGCTCGTAATACATGGCATAAGCATCACGTCCGATCAAATCCTGCGGTTTATTAATTCCGAGTTTCAGCAAATCATCGGCAACCGCTTCGCCTACATTCGGCAAATCTGTCAGATACTGCAATTGGTCTCGTTTTACTTTAGCCGGATTCATATCTTACCGTTTTTGCTTTCAAAAACCTTTAAAAAATTAACCGCACTTTGCCGGTGCGCGTCTGCTGATGCGTGCCGAATTGTTTATTACAGCACGCGTCGGGAGACGCGCGCTATCAATAAGAAAAACACTTAAAAAATCGACCGCACTTTATCCTTTCGCTTTTCGCATTTCATCAATAAATTTATCGAATAAATACGCTACGTCATGCGGGCCCGGGCTGGCTTCCGGGTGTCCTTGGAAGCTGAACGCCGGTTGGTCGGTCAATTCGATGCCTTGCACCGAGTTATCGAATAACGAACGATGCGTGACGCGTACGTTTGCCGGCAGGCTGTGTTCGTCCACTTCGAACCCGTGATTTTGGCTGGTGATCATCACTTTTTGCGTATCCAAATCCTGTACCGGGTGATTGGCGCCGTGGTGACCGAACGCCATTTTTTTGGTTTTGCCGCCGCTTGCCAAGCCTAATAATTGGTGGCCTAAGCAGATGCCGAATAACGGTTTTTTACTGGCAAGAATTTTTTGAATGGCTTCAATGGCGTAATCGCAAGGCTCCGGATCGCCGGGTCCGTTAGATAAGAAAACACCGTCCGGATTGAGTGCGAGCACCTCTTTCGCCGATGTCGTCGCCGGCACTACGGTCAAGTGACAGCCGCGTTGGGCAAGCATGCGGAAAATATTGCGCTTCACCCCGAAATCATAGGCCACGACGTTGAATTCCGCCTTTGGCGCTTTCATATAACCCTCGCCCAATTTCCACTCGCCTTCATCCCAACTGTACGGTTTGTCGCAAGTCACTTCTTTCGCCAGATCCTTGCCTGCCATGGAACCGAAACTTTTGGCTAATTGAAGAGCTTTCGCCTCATCGATTTCGCCCGCCATAATGCAGCCCGCCTGCGCGCCGTTATCGCGTAAATGGCGGGTTAAACGACGGGTATCGATATCCGCAATAGCCACCACATTATTTTCTTTTAAATAGTCCGAAAGGCTTTGATTGGCGCGGAAGTTACTGTGAATCATCGGTAAATCGCGAATAATTAAACCGGCTGCGTAAACGCCTTTACTTTCGAGATCTTCCGGATTGGTGCCGGTGTTGCCGATGTGAGGATAAGTGAGTGTGACAATTTGTTTAAAATAAGAGGTGTCGGTGAGGATTTCCTGATAGCCGGTCATTGAAGTATTAAAAACCACTTCGCCGATCGTGTGCCCCGTAGCGCCGATAGAGGTGCCGTGAAAAACGCTGCCATCTGCTAACACAAGAATTGCAGGTTCAGACATAAAATATCTCCTATAAATTGTTGTTCGGTCGAACACTTGCGAATGTTCATTAACCAAAAATCCCGAAAAAAACCACCGCACTTTTCATGCATTTTGCATGTAATATTGCACGGACATCATAAATTTGCAGGATTCGCTGATAAATTTTAGCGCTCGCGGGCTAAATTTTGCCTATTCTAAAGGACATCGGCGCCTGATTCAAGCAAATTCGCAAACGGTTAACTGATTAATTATGCTTTATTTTTGCATAAAAATTCAATTTATAAAATACTATGATGAAAAAAGTGCGGCGAATTATTTGCCAATTCCGGAATAACTCATTTACAATGCAAAAATTGTTTCAGCACAGGATAACCGTATGAAAAAAATCTCTCTTTTTTTGACCGCACTTTTCAGTGCCGTTGCCCTTGCCGGTTGCAGCAACACGTTAGATCCGGTGACGGGCGAGCGAAGCGACCCGCTACAAGGATTTAACCGCACCATGTGGGATTTCAACTACAAAGTGCTTGATCCGTATTTATTGAAACCTGCCGCCAAAGGCTGGAACGCGCTGCCGGATCCGCTCACTACCGGATTATCCAACGCTGCCAATAACCTTGACGAACCCGTGAGTTTCTTAAACCGTTTATGGGAAGGCGAAGGGCAAAAAGCCATGGTGCATTTAAATCGTTTTATCATCAACTCCACTTTCGGATTGGGTGGCCTAATCGACTGGGCAAGTTACAGCGATCCGCTTAAAATCGAACATCAGCGCAACTTCGGCGACACTCTGGGCAGTTACGGTGTGAACCCTGGCACTTATATTGTATTACCGGTATATAACGCGACTACGCCGCGCGAATTAACCGGTGCGTTAGTGGACAACGCTTATACTTATCCGTTCTGGCATTGGGTTGGCGGCGCTTGGTCGTTGGTAAAATATGGCGTTCAGGAAGTGGATACCCGCGCGAAAGCGATGAATACAAATGCAGAAGCCTTGTTAGAACAATCTGCGGATCCGTACATTACATTCCGTGAGGCTTATTACCAAAACTTAGAATACCGCGCCACAGACGGCAATGTGAAAGCAAAAGAAACCGGGCTTTCCGAAGAAGACTTGAACAGCATCGATTAGGAGTAATCATTATGGAAATGACCACTACGCAACGTTTGATTTTAGCCAATCAATACAAGCTTATGGGATTGCTTGACCCCGCTAATGCGAAGACCTACGCCCGTTCGGAAGCCATTGTACGCGGCGGTTTCAGTTTGGAATTGCAAGCGCTGGATAACGAATTCAGCAATCTTTCCGCGGAAGAATGTCAAACCGTGCTTGACACCCTTGAAATGTATAAAGCGTTGCAGGTGTCTTACAACAATTTAAGCAATAAAACCGAGGTGACGGAACATCGTTTAAAATTTGCCGGTTACTGTGCGGTGCGTGAGAAAAAATACTTGAATTATTTACGCTTTATCACCGGCACGGAAGGCAAATATCAGGAATTCATGCATTGCGAACACGGTTGCGATTCACAAACACCGATGTGGGATAAATACATCAAGATGCTAGATGTCTGGCACGGTTGCCCGCACGGTTATCACTTAAGTATTCAGGAAATTCAGAAGATCCTGAATGCTTAAATTTCAAATATTAAGTGGATAAACGATTAAGGAACCGAATTCTACGGAATTCGGTTTTTTATTATGCCAATGCGTCATGTCGCCGTATGTAATGAATAAGAAAGCAAAAACCCGTCAGTCTTTCGACTAACGGGCTTTTTTAATATGGCTCCTCCTGCGGGACTCGAACCTGCGACATATGGATTAACAGTCCACCGTTCTACCGACTGAACTAAGGAGGAAAAGATGGTGCCTCGAGGCGGAATCGAACCACCGACACGGGGATTTTCAATCCCCTGCTCTACCGACTGAGCTATCGAGGCGTTTAACGCTCACTGCGTCAACACGGGGCGTATTAAACCGTATTTCAGACCTGAGGTCAACACTTATTTCTTAAAATAATATAAAAAAAATGCCGTTTGATTGTTTAACAGGCAAAAAGAATAAAAACCGGTCAGGATTTGGTTAAAATTTATCGCTGTGTCGAAAACAAAGGGTTCTGTCCGCCTTTATGTAAAAAACGATCGTTTTTTATGCGTAATCGCCGGTGCGACTAGTTATGCCTTCGCCACCGTTGGCAAAGCCAACGTTCAAAAAACGTTGCTTTTTTTGACCGCACTTTTGTAATAAAAAATCCTTACGGCGATATACCGTAAGGATTTTTGCGATACTCTCAGACTTATCTCGCGCGACGGTAACTGCGCTGCGCTTTATCCACTTTCACCAGATAGTTTCTGGCCTGTGCCGACGGATGGCTGGTGGTTAAAATGCGATAAATCTGTTCAGGCTGCATTTTATTGATGAGATAAATAGCTTCATCCGGATCATCGCTGAATACCCGTAACACGGCGCCCGCGCCGCTGTTATAAGCCGAAATCATGGCGTAACGCATAGAAGTCGGATTCTGAATGCCGGCCAGATATTCGTTTCTCAGCAACCACAAATAAGATGTGCCCGCATCTACGTTTTGAGCCGGATCAAATAAATAACTCTTACTCGGTTGACCGCTGCGACCTTTCATCTTGAACACGTCACGTCCGGCGGAATGCGGTACCACCTGCATCAAACCGATCGCATTGGCGTAACTGATTGCGTACGGGTTGAAACTGGATTCCGTTTGCATAATCCCCAGAATCAGGCTTTCGTCAATGTCGTATTGGCGCGCCGCTTTGCGAACGAACGGCAGGTATTTTCTCGCACGGATATTTACGTGATTCGCAATCATTTGAATGGAAACGAATTGTACGGTGCGTCCGTTGCTTAAACGACGTTGTTGTAATTTATTCTGAATCAGATAAGTGGCGAAGTTATTCGCGACATTCACATCCGTAATAGCCTGTCCGTAGTTATTCACCACCTGTCCTACCAGGAACGGGCGGGAACTGATCGGCGTATCGCCCGAGGCGAATAAATCAATGCCTCTGGCATCGGAACCCATCAATAACGTATGAACGATAGCGCTGTGCAGGCGATTAACATCCGCCAAAGTTTCAATCGTGATTACCCCTTCGTCGAAGCTGATGTGACTACGAGTATAATAACTGTCGTTATATTTTACGTAATCTTTACGACTTGCCACCAACAGTTCGTTCACACCCCAAATCTGGTCGATATTCTGTGAGAACTGCCCGGTCAGCAAATCCAGTCCGTGGGTATCTTTGGCAAACACATCGTCGTAATTCGCACGATCCGACGAACAGGCGTATAAAAACGGAACAATCGCTAAAATCAGTAATTTTTTTAACGTAATCTTCATATTTTCAAATTATTTTTCCGGTGGAACATAGCCTTCGATATGCACGTCTTTGCCTTCAAACAAAAAATTCACCATTTCCCGTTCAAGCATCTGACGATGTTCGGCATTCATCATATTCAGTTTTTTCTCGTTTACCAACATGGTTTGTTTTTTCAACCAATCGCTCCAGGCTTGTTTACTGATATGCTCAAAAATACGCTTGCCCAATTCGCCCGGATATAACTGAAAATCCAGACCTTCTGCTTCTTTCTTTAAATATTCGCAGAATACGGTTCTAGCCATGACTATGTCCTTTTTTAAATTGAAGTAATAAATTTTTGACGGGGGTTGCTAACCCGATTAGATCAGGATTTCGCAAATCATACCAATATTTGACCGCACTTGATACCGAAGATTGATATTCCCGCGGATTTTCTTCGATTTTTTTCCAATCACTGCGATCTTCGTCACGTTTTTTCGGTGTAAGTTCAGCATAAATAGGATAAATATCCAAATGAAAATGACTGAAAGTATGGCGAAATCCCGCCCACTCCTGATATGTCGTCACGCCCTGTCGGCGCAGATAAGCCAACAACGCGGATTTGCTGTCGAACTGAGGAAAACAATAAAGCCCGCCCCACAGTCCCGCCTTCGGACGCTGTTCCAAAGCGATCTTGCCGTCCCGTTCCAATAAGAGAAAATATCCCTTTCGTTGCGGTAAATTTTTCTTCGGTTTTTTCGCCGGATAATCTTTCCACGCCTCCGTTAAATGCGCGCCGCATTTTTCGCGCAACGGGCAAAGATCGCATTTCGGCTTGGAACGCGTGCACACTAAAGCGCCGATATCCATCATCGCCTGATTAAAATCCGCGCTTCGATCACAAGGCGTTACCTCGGCACTTAACGCCCATAGCCGGTTTTCCACTTTTTTATCGCTCGCCCGGCCTTCAACCAAAAAATAACGGGACAACACCCGCTTCACATTGCCGTCTAAAATCGGATAAGGCTGACCGAGTACGGAAGACAAAATCGCACCGGCGGTGCTACGCCCGATGCCCGCCAGCGCCAGCACCCGTTCAAATTCCGTCGGAAATTCGCCCTGAAATTCGTCCCGAATCTGTTGCGCCGCTTTATGCAAATTCCGGGCGCGGGCGTAATAGCCCAATCCCGTCCACAAATGCAGAACTTCATCCAGCGAAGCGTCCGCAAGTGCGGTCACATTCGGAAAAGTTTTGATAAACCGTTCAAAATAAGGGATCACCGTCGCCACCTGCGTTTGCTGTAACATCACTTCCGACAGCCACACGCCGTACAGCGTTTTCTTTTGCTGCCACGGCAAATGTTTGCGTCCGAATTGATCAAACCAGGCGAGCACGGCGGAAGCAAAAGGCGAAGATGAAGACGAGCGGGCTTGCATAAAAATCCTAGAATAATAAAAAGATTGAAAATTCTAACACAGCTATTCAAACGAATAAAACGTGAAAAAATTTGACCGCACTTTTAAAACCACGGCAAAAACCGTATAATCCTCCGCCAATTTAATGATCACGAAAACACTTATGACAGAACCCAAAATCACTCTTGCCGATAAAAAACGAAAAACCGTTGAAACCGCCGAATTTACCGAAGACGGACGTTATAAACGCAAAGTGCGCAGTTTCGTCCTGCGCACCGGGCGTTTAAGCGAATTTCAACGTCAAATGATGAATGATAACTGGGCGGATTACGGCCTGGATTATCAACCCGAACCCTTTGATTTTCCTGCTATTTACGGCAATCGGCAACCGGTGATTGTGGAAATAGGTTTCGGTATGGGCAAATCCTTAGTGGAAATGGCGGAACAAAATCCCGATAAAAATTATCTCGGCATTGAGGTGCATACGCCGGGCGTGGGCGCCTGTCTGGCGTACGCGATAGAAAAAGGGGTGAAAAACCTGCGCGTCATTTGCCACGATGCCACGGAAATCCTGCGCGATTGCATCACCGATCATTCTCTTGGCGGACTGCAATTGTTTTTTCCCGATCCCTGGCATAAAACAAAACATCATAAACGTCGCATCGTACAGCCGTATTTTGTAGAAACCGTGGCGAAAAAACTGGCGCCCGGCGGTTTCATTCATTTCGCCACCGACTGGGAAAATTATGCCGAACATATGCTGGACGTGTTACAATCCCTACAAAGTGCGGTCGGAATTCGTAACGTTTCTGCAACCGGCAATTTCATCCCTCGTCCCGATTTTCGTCCGTTAACCAAATTCGAACGGCGCGGACAGCAACTCGGACACGGCGTTTGGGATTTATATTTCGTCAAAAATTAACCGCCACACAATAGGAGAATATTATGGCTATCAAACGTAATGCGCGACAACGTAAAAAAATGCACTTGGCTGAATTCCAGGAACTGGGTTTCTTAGTGAACTGGCAATTTGCGGAAGGCACCGCGATTGAAACCGTTGACGAAGTGGTGGATCGCTTTATCCGCGAAGTTATCCAACCGAACGGTCTGGCTTATGAAGGTAGCGGCTACTTACACTGGGAAGGCTTGGTTTGCCTGGAAAAATTAGGGAAATGCAACGAATCTCACCGCAAATTAATCAAAGACTGGTTGGAAGCGAACGGCGTTCAACAGATCGAAATCAGCGAATTATTCGATATTTGGTGGGATTATCCGGTGAAAAACGCCTAATTCCGCAGAGATCCACGACAAAAAACAGCACGCAAGGTGCTGTTTTTTTTACGGTTTTTATGATTTCGATTCTGGCCGTTCCAACATCGAATGTAGTACAAAAACCAGAAAGAAATAGAACATTTGCGTGGCGTGCAACGAGAAAAACGCTTCGCTCATGCCGTAAAACAACACCGCTACCACATGCACAACGCCTAACGCACCGATCGTTTGCTGAGCAAAATCCGTTGATTTCGCCCCCCGCCAGAATCCACGTAAAGGCACAAAAAATATTGCCAGCAGCGATAACAAACCGAAAATCCCGTTTTTTGCTAAATTTTCCAGATAAAGATTATGCGCATGGCCGTAAATACTGGCGGATTTCGCCATTTTGCCTTCCGCCGCATATTTTTCGAAATGGGTTTTGAATCCGGCTTCACCCGCGCCGGCCAGCGGATGTTCCTGCGCCATCATTAATGCGCCTTTCCACATTTCAAAACGCGCACCGATAGAGGTGTTCGGGTTATTTTTCTCGAAATAATTCACAATATCGCTATGCGCCTGATAAATGCGCTGACTCACCTGAGTTTGCGGAATCATAAATAATGCAACGGCTCCGGCTACCACCAAGGTGCACAAACCGGCAATAAATTTTCCGGAAAGCTGCCGACGGAAAATATAAAACAGCGCAATCAGTACCGGCGGCAAACTAATCCAACCGCCGCGCGCCGTAGACAGCACGCTGGCGCCCAAACCGGCGAGGATGCCCAGCACGCAAAGTGCGGTCAAAATTTTTTGTTTTTTCTTCAGCGCATAAAAGAACAAAGGAAAAGACAACCAACCCAGCGACAACGCCATGTCGCCGGCCTGAATATGAATCATACTGCCGAAAGGCAAGCGCAAACCGAGATACAAGCGATCATAGGCGGCAACGGCAAACCCGATTACGGCGCTGCCCGGAATGGCAAAAAATAAAGCGTTAAGGCGAATTTTAAATCTCCGCAGCAGGAAATACGCCGGTAAAAACGCCAATAACTGGCTCACCACATCCACATGACGCCAACGATCATCATGGAAGCCAAAGGTTATTAAACGAACGATAATATAAAACAATAAGGCGTAGCAAAACCATTTATCCTCTTTCGTTAAGGAAAAGGTTTGCTTGTTTTTCAAAACAATCAGACTATACGCCAATCCTAACAACGCTAAAGCAATAAACGCAGCATTATGCACGGGTTTAAGGATAAAAACGGTCAAAATATACACTGCCGTGAGCACATTCACCCAAACCGGCAATTTTTCAAATCGAAACAGTTGCATAACGGATCCCGTAAGACAAATAAAAAACCGCACAATAAAGTGCGGTCTTATTTTAACTGATTTTTAACGATTATAATACGTCAACACAATTTAAATCGTGGAAAGATTTTTCTAAGCGTTTAGACATGGATTCTTCCATTTTACGTAACCAAACGCGTGGGTCGTAATATTTTTTGTTTGGTGCGTCAGGACCTTCAGGATTACCTAATTGACCTTGCAAATACGCTTCGTTCGCTTTGTAGAATTGAAGAATACCGTCCCATGCCGCCCATTGAGTATCCGTATCAATGTTCATTTTGATTGCGCCGTAACTGATAGCTTCGCGGATTTCTTCAGTGGAAGAACCGGAACCGCCGTGGAATACGAAGTTAATCGGTTTCGCCGGAAGATTACGTTCTTTCGCCACGAATTCCTGCGAAGCGCCTAAGATGGACGGTTTCAACTTCACGTTACCCGGTTTGTAAACGCCGTGCACGTTACCGAATGCCGCCGCCACGGTGAAACGCGAGCTGACCGGATTTAATTGATCGTAAACATATAATACGTCCGAAGGTTGGGTATAAAGTTTGGACTCATCAACGCCGGAGTTATCCACACCGTCTTCTTCACCGCCGGTAATACCGATTTCGATTTCAAGAGTCATGCCCATTTTGTCCATACGTTCTAAGTATTTACGACAAGTCGCCATGTTTTCTTCCATCGGTTCTTCCGAAAGATCCAGCATATGAGAAGAGAATAACGGTTTACCGGTTTCGGCAAAATGTTTTTCACCGGCATCTAACAAACCGTCAACCCACGGAAGTAATTTTTTTGCGCAATGGTCAGTGTGAAGAATCACCGGCACACCGTATTCTGCGGCTAAAGTATGCACGTGTTTTGCACCGGCAATCGCACCTAACACATCCGGACGAACGCCGCTTGCCGGTTTCACGCCTTTACCTGCGTAGAATGAAGCGCCACCGTTAGAGAACTGAATAATAACCGGCGCTTTTACGCGAGCTGCCGTTTCCAATACCGCATTTACCGAATCCGAACCTACGCAGTTTACGGCAGGGATAGCGAAACCGTGTTCTTTTGCGTATGCAAATACTTTTGAAACGTCATCACCGGTCAATACGCCGGGTTTTACGATGTCTAGTAATTTAGCCATTTTGCTTGTCCTTTAATGTAAAATAAAATTTGTTTGTTCCCCTCTTTTGTAAAGAGGGGAAGTTAAGAATAATTAACCGTTCGCACGTTTTTCTAAAATTTCAACCGCCGGTAATACTTTACCTTCTACAAATTCCAAGAATGCTCCGCCGCCGGTTGAAATGTAAGAAATTTTATCCTTAATACCGAATAAGTCGATCGCAGCCAATGTGTCGCCGCCGCCCGCGATTGAAAACGCTCCGTTTGCGGTGGCTTCCGCAATAGCGTTTGAAATCACCTCGGTACCTTTACGGAAGTTAGGAAATTCAAATACGCCCACCGGACCGTTCCAAAGAATGGTTTTAGCGGATTTAATGATTTTCGCTAATTCTTCTGCGGATTTATCGCCGATATCGAAGATTGATTCGTCCGCCTGCACTTCGGTGACCGGTTTTTGAGTGGCCGGTGCGGTTTCGGAGAATTCGGTACCCACACGAACATCTACCGGAACCGGAATATTGGTTGCCGCCGCCAAACGTTTCGCTTCAGGGATTAAATCTTCTTCATATAAAGATTTACCTACATTGTGACCTTGCGCCGCAATAAAGGTATTTGCAATCCCGCCGCCCACGATTAATTGGTCGGCAATTTTTGCAAGCGAATCCAACACGGTTAATTTAGTGGAAACTTTTGAACCGCCCACAATCGCCAACATCGGACGTTGCGGTTCTTTTAACGCTTTACCCAATGCGTCCAACTCAGCCGCCAATAACGGGCCGGCACAGGCAACGGGCGCATATTCGGCCACACCGTAAGTTGAAGCTTGCGCACGGTGTGCCGTACCGAACGCGTCCATCACGAACACATCACAAAGTGCGGCATATTTTTTGCCCAATTCCGGATCATTTTTCTTTTCGCCTTTATTGACGCGCACATTTTCAAGCACCACAATTTCGCCCGTTTGCACGTCTACGCCGTCCAGATAGTTTTGCACCAAACGAACAGGCACGCCAAGCCCCGCATTATTCAAGTAATCAACCACCGGTTGTAATGAATCTTCAGGTTTAAATTCGCCTTCCGTCGGACGCCCCAAGTGAGAGGTTACCATCACTTTCGCGCCTTTTTCCAAAGCCAGTTTAAGCGTTGGGATAGTCGCGCGGATACGCGCATCGGATGTCACTTTACCGTCTTTTACCGGCACGTTTAAATCGGCGCGAATAAAAACACGTTTTCCTGCTAAATCAAGGTCGGTCATTTTGATTACTGACATAATTTATCCTCTTTTGGTTAAATAATAAAAATTTCACATTTAGGCATTATACCCAGTTATGGCTAGGTTGTAACTGTTTCAGATCAAATAATTGAGATTTATTTGCAAGTAAGCTTAACCGTTTCACCTTTAACGAGACGGGCAATTTATCGGCGTCCAGCTCAGATCGTAACAAATAAAAAGTTCATGGCGACTGGCTTGCATAAACGTGTTTTTCAGCGACGGATTATGCCGTTTCATCCAACGGAATAACGCTTTGCGTTCCATATCCTGTGTCGGCAGGATTAATTCCCGGAATAATTGCTGTTGCTTCTGAAAATAGGCATCCGCCGATTGAAATGCGCAGGCGCCGTGTTTTTCCCATTCGCCCTGTAATAAAGTGGCGCTCGGACTGTCCGCCAAATACTTTTCAATCACGGCAACATCCAGCGGCGGTAAATCACCGCGGCAAAAACGCGGATGATCCGCCGTACCGCGCACCGAACGGCTTTGCGGCCATAAGCCGTGAATCACCCAGCCGTATTGGCGTTGCGTACCGCATTGTTGTTGCACCGAAGGCGGCAAATCGGCGCCGAATTTTTTTATTTGCGAATCACAAAAAGCCGGCGACCAGGACAACGCCAGCATGTAATAATCCACAGAGGCCTTGGCATTTTGCCCGATGGCGTCGTCACGCATAATGTAATCGTAATCGGCCAAAGCGCCCGATGCTTTATTCGTATTCGCCGCGTCGTGGTCGGCCTTGCCATTGAAAAAAACATCGTGATTTTTGCCCGCACTTTGGTCGATTTCGCCCCGAATCGAATTCTCTTCATTTCGTTTTTGCTGTTGCTGCGGCTTTTCCGTTATCTTGTCGTTGGAAATCCATCGCTGCGAGAAATAAAAATACGCCGCCAACAGCGCCAGCGCGCCGAGACGAATCCATTTCAAATGTTTCCGATTCATTTTTTACCTTTAAATTTAGCCCTGATTTCTTTATAATCGCCGCACTTTTTTGTTAACCGAAGACTATCATGGCATTACTCATTACAGACAAATGCACGAACTGCGATATGTGCCTGCCGGAATGCCCGAACGACGCCATTTCTGTCGGTGACGAAATCTATGTGATCGATCCCGCCCTTTGCACGGAATGCGTGGGTCATTATGACACGCCGACCTGTCAAAAAGTTTGCCCCATCACAAAATGTATTATAGCGGATCCGCGGCATGTGGAAAGCAACGACGAACTTTGGGAAAAATTTGTGTCGATTCATCATGCGGACAAACTCTAATTAGCCGTCGTCACGCCGAAAGTGCGGTCAAAAATCACGATGTTTTTTTAATAACGATGCCGCTGTGAGTATGTGTTTACTCTTGATTTCGCCACCGCCGGCAAATTTTTTACGGACACACGTCTTGCATGCCGGAGAATTTTGCTATACTGCTCCCGGAACGCTCAATCCGGCGTCTTAATTCAAAGGAGAACTTCATGTATTTACAACAAATCAAAGCGGAATTACTGGAAGCGCAGGACGTGCTGCAAAAATTCATTGCGGACGAAAACAATATCAAATTGATTCAGCAAGCCGCATTGCTGATTTCCGACAGTTTCAAACAAGGCGGCAAAGTGCTGTCCTGCGGCAACGGCGGCTCTCATTGCGACGCCATGCACTTCGCGGAAGAATTGACCGGCCGTTATCGTGAAAATCGTCCCGGTTATCCCGCCATCGCCATTTCCGATGTGAGCCATTTAAGCTGCGTCAGCAACGATTTCGGCTACGATTACGTCTTCTCCCGTTATGTGGAAGCCGTGGGTAAAGCGGGCGACGTCTTATTCGGATTATCCACTTCAGGCAATTCCAAAAACGTGTTAAACGCCATTAAAGCGGCGAAAGAAAAAGGAATGAAAGTGATCGCCATGACGGGTAAAGACGGCGGAAAAATGGCGGGGCTGGCCGATGTGGAAATCCGCGTGCCGCATTTCCGTTATGCGGATCGCATTCAGGAAATTCACATTAAAGTCATTCACATTCTGATGATGCTGATTGAATTCGAAATGGCGAAAGCGGCTTAATCGACAGAAAAACGGTTTAAAGTGCGGTCAAAAACGGCCGCATTTTTTATTTCCGAAACACCGACAAAAAACGAATAAAAAAATAACCGCACTTTGGCGTTCAAAGTGCGGTTAAAATTTAATGAGTTTTTTCGCTCAATCAGTGGCTTTCACCTTTGCTGATTCGTGGTGCGTTTTCATCGAATTCCGGCAACGGTTCGTGATTGGAACCCAAATAGGTGTAAATCACCGGCAATACGAATAAGGTAAACAAGGTACCGATAGCAAGGCCCGCCACCACGACAACGCCCATACTGAAACGCATCACTGCACCGGCTCCCGACGCGTAAAGCAACGGTACAAGACCCGCAATCATCGCCGCCGTCGTCATTAAGATTGGACGTAAACGTAATTGCGCAGCGGTCATAATCGCTTCCATTTTGGTTTTACCGTGATTCAGCTGCTCTTCTTTCGCCACTTCGCACATCAAAATACCGTGTTTGGTGATCAATCCCACTAGGGTGATCAAACCGACTTCGGAGTAAATATTAAGCGTTACGCCCGTTACGCCGAAGAAGCCGAGCAAGTTCAGAACTAATAACGCGCCCGAAATGGCCAGCGGCACGGAAACCAGGATCACCAACGGATCGCGAATGGATTCGAACTGAATCGCCAATACCAGGAAGATGATCAATACCGCCAGAATGAAAGTGGTGGTTAAGGCATTACCTTCCTGAACCAACTGACGCGCCTCTCCTTTCCAGTCGTAGGAATAACCTTGTGGTAAATCCTTCGCCGCATCCTGCAACCATGCGATAGCGTCACCCGTTGTGGTAGTCGGAGACGGCACTAGCTGGATTTCGGCCGAGTTCAACTGGCTGAAACGCGGTAATGAATACGGTTGCGGTTCAAGAGACACGGTAAGCAAACTGCTGAGCGGCACACTTTCGCCGTTGCTTGCGCTGATATAATAATTTTTCAGGCTTTCCGGCGATAAACGGTTTTCACGTTTTACCTGAGAAATCACTTTGTAAGCGCGACCGTCGATATCCACACGGGTAATCGTCGCCTCGGACAAATAGTAACCTAAAGTGTTGGCGATTTGTTGCATGGTAATGCCGTAAGTCCCCGCTTTCTCTTTGTCGACTTTAATACGCATTTGCGCGACATCGTATTTCAAGGTTAAATTTGAATACACGAATTTGCCGGATTTACGGATTTTATCTAAAAACGACTCCGCAACCTGCGCCAATTCTTTGGTATTATTCGGCGAACTTAACACAAATACCACCGGCGGTCCTTGTTCCCCGGTTTCAATTTCCGGGAAGGAGAAAGCCGAAATGGATACTTCGGGAATTGTTGCCGCTTTCGCCGTTAATTCCGCCATTACTTCCGCTTGAGTACGGCTGCGCTCCGACCAATCCTTCAAGGTGGTAATCACCAGCGCCTGATTGGTATTCGGCGCACCGGCAATCACCTGTGAATATTGTTTCTCCGGAGTATTGTTCAGAATTTCTTCATAAGGTTTGGTAGCCTGCTGCACATAGTCCACATTCACATTAGACGGTGCCGTGACCATTCCCAAAAAGCCGCCCTTATCTTCCGCCGGCGTTAACTCGCTGGATAAAGATGTAAACAATATCGGCAACGTGGTAAAAATAATCACCGCGAACAGTAAAATTGCCTTACGGGTTTGCATCACCAAGCCTAATACATAGGTATAAGCGTTGGTCATTTTTGTTAAAGTGCGGTTAACTTTTTCTTCAAATTTCGAACTTTCGTGTTTCAACATTTTGCTCGACATCATCGGAGAAAGCGTTAAAGCAATAATCCCGGAAATGAATACCGCGCCCGCCAGCGTCAAGGCAAACTCTTTAAACAGGGTTCCGGTAATCCCGCCCATTAACGCCATCGGCGAATAGACCGCGACTAACGCGATGGTCATGGAAATAACGGGCACCGCAATTTCACGGGTACCGATAATCGCCGCCCGGAACGGGGTTTCGCCTTCTTTAATATGACGATCCACGTTTTCGAGCACCACGATAGCGTCATCCACCACCAACCCGATGGCAAGAATCATGGCGAGCAATGTCATCAGGTTCAGCGAGAAATCCAATGCCTGCAGTAAAAATACCACCCCGACTAAGGAGATCGGAATCGTAATAATCGGAATGACAATAGCGCGCAATGACCCGATAAACATCATGATCACCACCAATACGATTACCACCGCTTCAATAATGGTGTGGATTACGTCATTGATTGAACTGTTAATCGCTATTGTGCGGTCATACAGAATATCCGCTTCGATACTGTTCGGCAGATTCTTTTTAATGATATCGAATAACGGACGAACCTTATCGGCAATATCCAGCGGATTCGCATTTGAAGTCGGTTCAATCCCCAATACGACCGCATCGGAACCGTTGGCGGCCGCTCGGGTATCGTCGCTTTCTTTATTTAATTCCACATCGGCGACATCACGTAAACGTACCAGCTTTTCACCGTCGGAATAAACAATCAAGTTACCCAAATCTTCTACCGTATTTGTAGTGGTTTCCACCTTGTTACGGTAAACATTAAAATACCCTTTATCGTTACCCGCCGCAGTTTGTACATTATTATTGGCCAACGCCGTCGCAATCTGCGAAGCCGACAAATTTTGCGCCGCCAGTTTCTGCGGATCCAACCAAATACGCATTGCATATTCGGCAGCCCCGTACACATTAACTTTCGCCACACCTTCAACCGTGAACAATTGTGGCTTCACCACGCGTTCAATATAGTCGGTTACCTGGCTCGGATGTAATTTATCGGAACGGAAACTGATATACATAATCCCCGAACCGCCGGTTGAAGAAGTTAGCGTCGGGTCTTCAATACCGCTCGGTAATTCCGAACGCACGGACTGAACTTTAGATAACACGTCCGCCAAGGCTGAAGCCGGGTCGGTATTCAGTTTCATTTTTACCGTAATGGTGGAAGAACTCGGCGCACTAGTGGAAGACAGGTAGTCGATATTATCCGCCTGCGCAATCGCTTCCTCCAACTTAGACGTTACGAATGCCTGAATTAATCCTGCATCCGCCCCCGCATAGGTCGTACTCACGGTAATTACCGTCGTCGTCATTTTCGGGTATTCACGCACCGCCAATTTCGAAATCGCCTGCAAACCGAGAATAACAATCAGCAAACTAATCGAAATCGCCATCACGGGGCGTTTAATAAAAATATCTGTAAATTTCATTCAAACAATCCTGAAATTAAAGGTTGGTTTTGTTTGCAGGTTGAACGGTGCCCACGCCTTCTTTATCGGCTACCGTCACCAGACTACCGTTACTTAAACGTTGCTGACCACCGGTTACGATAATATCGCCGGCTTTCACTTCATTACCTTTTAACTGCGCATAAATACCCTGACGGTCTTTGGTGAATACGGTAATTTGTTGGGCGCGATACATTTTGTTGAGATCTTCGTTATCTTTCAGTTTTTCTTTATCTTCATCGGACAAAGACTGTAATACATAAGCCATCTCGCCGTACATATTGTAAGTAATCGCCACTTGCGGAACCACGATTTGTTCTCTTTCCGTCGGTAGCGCCAAACGCAAACGGGTAAACATACCGGATAACAGTTTCTTGCCGTCTTCCGCTTCAAATGTCGCCTGCACATCGATCAAACCGGTGGATTTATTGATTGCCGGTTCAATTGCCGTTACTTTCGCCGCAAAAGTTTCACCCTGACGGGCGTCGGAAGTGGCCGTCACTTTCTGACCGATTTGCAGATTTTCCAAATCATTTTGGGATACGGAGAAATCCACTTTCATGGAACTTACATCTTCAACCCGAACGATTTCCGTTCCCACCGAAATATATTGTCCCTCATTCACTTGTACGATACCCGTTACACCGTCAAACGGCGCCAGGATTTTGCGGCGCTCTATGGTCGCTTTTAAAGAATTGATATTCGCCACTAATTGATCGTAACTTGCTTTCGCATTATCGAGTTCAGTCTGAGATACACTTTGAGACTTAATCAAATTGGCATAACGTTGATAAGTTAAACGTGCGGCGGGCAATTGCGCTTCGGAGGCTTTCAAGGTCGCAATTTCTACATCGCTGTCTAATTCCACCAACACATCGCCTTTTTTCACCGTCTGACCGGAAGTAACAAAAATTTTCTTAATGGTACCCGCCGATTGCGCGCTCAACATCGCACCCTGATTCGGACGCACCAAACCGGTGGTATTAATTACCGGCGTCCATTCGCGCGGTGCAACCGTCATTGCCGTCACTGGATTGGCTTTTTCGGGCATATTAGCAATGGCTCTGCCGATCATGATTTCTTTAAATTTATTCAAACCGATGACTAGTGCAAACACTAACACCGCAACGGCTAAACCTACTTTCAAAAAGAAAGCGTGCGAACGCTTCGGCTTATTCGTTTGAAGTTCAGACATAAAAACTCCGTAAAGTTAAGTTAAAAATTATTTTTGTATGGCTCGCCATGTCCGTTCAATGACGCTTTCCAACATATCGTTTGTGAGTTCCTGATTGAAGTAAATGCGGTCACTCGCCAAATTTATTGCGCTTTCAAGTCCTAACGAAAAAAGCACCTTGACGGGCAAATCGCATATCACGCCGGCGGCATTGGCCTCTTTGCAGAATAAAGCCCAATGACTTTGCTCCTCCGCCTCGGCACATACCTCTACAAAATAAGGCAGCGACAAATACTGGCTCATATTTTTTACCGTAATCGGATTGTCCAATAAAAGGTACCAAATATTCCACCACATGATTCGATATTGTTCGAAATAGGCTTTGGTCGGATCATAGCCTTTCTCCAACTCTTTTGAAAAAAGAGAAAGAACACGACGGGCAAGTTGTTCCAGCAACACATCTTTGCTCTTAAAATAAAGATAAATCGTTCCCGCTGAAATATTGGCGGCTTTCGCAATTTTATGCATAGACAAGTTATGTAAACCCTGCTCCGCCATCAATCGTTCGGTCGCTGCAAAAATCTGCTCCGCCATATCATTATCAGATTGGCGCATAAAACAAATCCTAAGTGAAATTAAACATAGAACAAAAAGCGGCAAAAATGCCGCTGAATGAACGTTCGTTCATTTTAATGATTTTTTATTGATAAGCAAGCGTTAAAATGAAAAAAGTGCGGGCAAAAATTCATTCGTTTTTTTGACCGCACTTTTCCAAATAAATTACATTCCGATGATCACGCAACTTGCCACCGAAACGGCCTGTTGCTGCGCCGATGCCGCCGCCTGGCGATCGCCGACCGGTCCGACTAACACGCGGTTCCATTTGCCGCTTTCGATAATGCGCGCATTTAATCCCGTCATAGCCAGCTTCGCCTGCAATGCCTCGGCTTTAGCGCGATCATTAAACGCACCGCACTGTAAACCGAACTTGCCGCCGGAAGCTTTTGCCGAATCGGATTTGGCGGCCTCCGCTTTTTTCGCCGCCTGCTGTTTGGCTAATTCGGCTTTTTTACGCTCTTCTTCTTTCGCCTGCTCGGCGGCTTTTTTCTCGGCTTCCGCTTTTAACGCAACTTCATCGCTGATCGCCGTTGCCGGTGCCGTAGCGGTTGCCGCCACAGAAGTGGCATCGCTCACAGGCACATTTTCTTGAGCGCCGCTTTCCGCCTTACTCGCCCGCTCTAACGCCGCTTTTTTTTCGGCTTCTTCCAAACGTTTTAGATCTTCTTTTTGCTTTTCGCTTAACTGCGCCACTTTTTCCAACGCCGCCTGACTGTTATCGGTCGGCACGGTGCGACGTTCCAGCTCTTTAATATAAGACCAGCTTTCTTCCGGGCGACTTGGTAATTGGCTTTTCGGCTTCGTTTGCTCTACCGCGAGCTCTTTCGATTGAGGTTCCGGCACTTTTGAGGTTAAAAAATAAAGCCCCAATGCAAATCCCAAAACCACGACGCAGGCAATGGTTAATAACACCGACTTTCCTAATCCGGCCGATTTTTTCTTTTTGGTGCTGCGCGCAGCATAATCACGTTGTGCCACAATTAAACCTTAATATTTTCCAAAATTAATAAATAAAGAGTTTGTTTATCTCTCATATAAATGCGCTTAATTTTACTCAAATTTCGTCAATGTGACTAGTCTGTCGTCACATTCTTTCCTGTAATTGCGGGAAAAATCTGTCGCTTAACTCAAATCCTGCGGATCCACATCCAAATTTAACCGCACTTGCGACGATTTGTGTTCCCAATCGCGATGAAAATCCGCCAACGCCCGCTGTAACTCAATACGTGAGGGATGTTGCAATAAAAGCTGCCAGCGAAACTGATCCGCTTTTTTCGCAAAAGGCGCGGGCATCGCCCCCAGAATCTGTAAGTGCGGTTGATTTTTAACCTGTTTCCATTGCTGAAAGTAGTCCGCAATCCGTGTGAGTAATTGCTCAGCCGCCTCCGATTGCCGGCTTTGCGCCTTAAATAAGGCCTGAGAACTAAACGGCGGCAAGCCCATCGCGTGGCGCATTTGCAACGCATCGCGGGCAAACGCGGCATAACCTTCATGCAGCAAACGCTGCAATAAAGGGTGCTCCGGATAATGCGTCTGTAGCAACACTTCGCCTTGCTTTTCCGCGCGTCCGGCACGTCCCGCCACTTGTACGTAAAGCTGCGCCAGGCGTTCTTCCGCGCGAAAATCCATGCTGAATAAACTGCTATCCACATTAATCAGCGCCACCAGCGTCACATCCGGGAAATGGTGCCCTTTCGCCAGCATTTGGGTACCAATCAGAATGCGGCTTTTACCTTGTTTAATATCATTCAGATGATTTTCCAGCTTTCCTTTACGCGCCGTACTGTCGCGATCAATACGGGTAACGCCGTATTGCGGAAAACGTGCTTTCAGCGCTTTTTCCAACTGTTCGGTACCAAGCCCCGTGGTTACTAAATGCGTGGAACCGCAATCCGCACATTGCATAGGAATCGGCCGTTGCGATGCGCAATGATGACAACGCATCACGCGCTGCTGTTGATGATAGGTAAGCGGTTTATCACAATGAGAACAAGTGGCAATCCAGCCGCATTCATGACATAGCAGCACCGGAGCGAAACCGCGTCGGTTCAGAAACAGCAAAACCTGATTACCCTTTTGCAAATGTTCGTCCATTTTACGCAACAACTCGCCCGATAAACCGTTCACGACCGATTGTTTTTTCAAATCAATCAATCGGCTGTGTGCCGCCGTCGCCCGCCCCGCACGCTGAGACAAAATGATATGCGTGTATTTTCCCTGATTCGCATTATGCAAACTTTCCAGACTCGGCGTGGCCGATCCCAATATCACCGGAATGTTCAGCTGTTTGGCATAAACCACGGCTAAATCGCGCGCATGATAACGCCAGCCGTCCTGCTGTTTGAAAGACGCGTCATGCTCTTCATCCAGAATAATGGCGCCGAGATCATGGAATTGGGTAAATAACGCCGAACGCGTGCCGATGATCACCGCGCTTTGCCCGCTTCTCGCCCGTTGCCACACCTGCAATCGTTGAGAATCGTTCAAATTTGAATGCAACACGTCAATTTCCGCATTAAAACGCGCCTGAAAACGATTCACCGTTTGCGGCGTTAAGCCGATTTCCGGTACCAACACCAAAACCTGCCGGCCTTTTTTCAGCGTTTCTTCAATAAACTGCAAATAAATTTCCGTTTTACCGGAACCCGTCACGCCGTCCAGCAAAAACGCCCGAAAGCCCTGTTGAAATAGCAGCCGGCTTAGCGCCAACGCCTGTTGCTTGTTTAAAGTTAAACGGTTTTCCGCTTTGGTTAGCGGTAATTCACCTAACGTTTTTTGCCAGGAAACGGACTCAACCGTTTGTTCGAATTCCGTAATCAGCGCTTTCTCTTTCAGCGCCGACCAAATACCCGCCGCGAAAGCATTATTGCCCTTTTCCAACGGCGCTAAACTTAACGCCTTTGCCGCTTCCGCCTGTTTTTTCGCCCGATTCAGCGAGCCGTCCGTTAATGCCTGCTCACCAAGTGCGGTTAATTTCCAAAAAGTTTTTGATTTTTTCACCGCACTTTCGCCGTTACGCAACTTCACCGGCAAGGCCGAAAAAAGAGCGTCGCCCAGCGGCGCCTGATAATATCCCGCCGCCCAGTTCAGCAAAGTCCAGGTCGGTGCATTAAAAATCGTTTTTTCATCCAGCACCGCCGTGATTTGTTTGAGTTGATTGACGGGCAGCTCGCTCCGAACCGGAAAATCCACCGCAATCGCCACCCGTTTTTGCCGTCCGAAAGGCACCAAAACCCGGCTTCCCACTTCAACCGAAAGCTCGTCAGGCAACAAATAATCAAAAAAACGCATTAACGGTACCGCAAGCGCGACACGAATAAATTTCATACGGAATCCTTACATCAATCTGCCGCCATTATAGCCAAAATTGCCACTTGAATAATGTATTTTTTTCGGTATAATTTGCCGTCTAATTTCCGTGCTGCCCGTGCAGCGTAATATTCACTTCGTATGGTGTAAGGTGACTTAAAAGCCGACCTTATAGCGATACGGCTTCTGACAGAGGTTTTCCAATGAAACAAGGTATTCATCCAGAATATAAAGAAATTACTGCAACTTGTTCTTGCGGTAACGTCATTAAAACACGTTCAACTTTAGGTAAAAACATTAACCTGGACGTATGCAGCAACTGCCACCCGTTCTATACGGGTAAACAACGCGTCGTCGATACCGGCGGTCGCGTAGAACGTTTCAACAAACGTTTCAGCATCCCGGGTTCAAAAAAATAATGTGAATGCCGAACAAAGCCCTGCTTTTGCGGGGCTTCGTTTTATCCTGTAAAAGAAAAATGACGGAAGAAAAGCATGAAAGTGGCCATTAACACCTTAAATTTTCGTCGGGGCGGCGGGGTCGAACGCTATATTCTGGACTTAATCAACGGATTTCATCGGCAAAATCTGCGTCCGCGGGTTTATACCTGCAAAGCGGAGCCCGACCTGCCGGAAAATCAATGGATTGATCTGATTAAAGCCAATATTTCCCTTATCCCGCGAAAGCTGCGTCATCGCTTTCTGTCAACGTTTGTACGTAAAAACCGGCTGGACGATGAAGTGATTTTTTCGTTGTTTTTTCTGTATTGCGATATTTTCGTGTGCGGCGGTAATCATCAAGGCTATCTCAACGCCTTAAATAAGAAGCCGAATTGTTACGAAAGACTGATTAAAATTCCCCATGAATACAAGGTATTGGAGGAATGCCGGCTCGTCATCGCCCATTCGCAGCTGATGAAAGACGAACTCGTCAAATTTTACGGCGTACCGCCGCAAAAAATTCAAGTGATTTATCCGCCGGCGGATACGCAAAAATTTGTGCTCCCAAGCGCAGAACAACGTCAGGCGTTACGCCGTAAATTCGGTTTTGCCGATGACGAAATAATTTATCTGTTTCCTTCAACCGGGCACAAACGTAAAGGTTTCGAACGGCTGAAACATTTCTTCAATGCCTCGGATTTGCCGATTACCTTAGTGGTGGCGGGCACGCCGGTAGAAAACGGCCGAAATGTGCGCTCGTTAGGTTTCAGAAAAGACATGCCCGAATTATATCAGGCGGCGGATTTCACCATCATGGCATCCGTTTACGAACCTTTCGGGTTGGTGGGGCTGGAATCCGTGCTGTCGGGCACGCCGATCATTTTTGCGGAAAATATGGCTTGCCTTGAAGTGTTTCAAAACCGATTCGGTTTTACCTTTAATCGTGATGACCCGAATTCGCTGGAAAGTGCGGTCAGAAAATCCGTTGATTTAGTCAAATCCGGGCAGGCTCGAATCGAAGATCCGAAACATTGTTTAAACTACGATCCGGAACTTTCAACCCACATCAGCCGCCTGCTGGAAATCGCAAAAACTGTGAAAAATTCGCCCGCACTTTACTAAAAACGATACCGCTATCGCCATAAAAAACGCCTGTGGAAACAGGCGTTTTTGCTTATTTGCGAGGTTTGTAATATTTCATCGCCTCAGGCAATAAGCGTTGTAAGTTTTCCTGACGGGATTCGTCACTCGGGTGAGTGGAGAAAATTGTCGCCACGTTCGAACCGCCGGCCGCCTGCATTTTTTTCCACAATCCTGGCGCCGCCTGCGGGTTGTAGCCCGATTTCGCCATTAAGATTAAACCGATTTCATCCGCTTCGCTTTCGTTACTGCGGGAAAACGGTTTGTTTGTCATCAAATCAACGGTGCCGCTGGCCAAACCGCCGGTATCCGCACCTAACGCCGCAGAAGCGCCGATTTCGGCAACCGCGCCCAGAATGCTGGTCGCCACGCCCATGTTGTGAGAAGCTTTACCGTGTTCTCTTAAAGAGTGCGCCATTTCATGTCCCATCACGACGGCGATTTCGTCATCCGTCAGTTTGAGGCGATCCACCAAACCGGTATAAAACATCATTTTGCCGCCCGGCATTGCCCAAGCGTTGAGTTCATTACTCTTCACCACCGTAATTTCCCAGTTGAAACGTTCGCCGGTATGATTTTCCGCCGTGGCATAAGGCACCATGCGATTGAAGACGTTTTTGATCCGAACCGAAGTGGCGGAAGTGTTATCCACTAAATGTTTCGCTTTCGCCTGGCGCACCACTTGCGCATATTGCGACGCCGATTGCCGATTGATTTCCGCCGAAGATGCGCAGCCGGCAACCAATACGGCGACAAAAGAAAGTGCGGTCAGTTTTCGTAAAGATTTCATCATGTTAAAAACCCCAAATCAAAAAAATACCGTCCTTCAGACAAGGACGGCAGCCAAAAAACGCTTATTTTTTCGCCCGTTCAAACGAATCCAGGATTTCTTTACGGGCGGATTCAACGCCTTCCCAACCTTCAACTTTTACCCATTTGCCGGCTTCCAACGCTTTATAGCTTTCGAAGAAGTGTTGGATTTGCGCTTTTAACAAGGCGGGTAAATCGTTCACATCTTTAATATGATCGTATTCTTTGGTTAATTTACTGTGCGGAACCGCCACCACTTTTGCGTCGCCGCCCGCTTCATCGGTCATTTTTAACACGCCCACCGGACGGCAGCGAATAACGGAGCCCGGTTGCAACGGATACGGTGTCGGCACCAACACGTCTACCGGATCGCCGTCTGACGACAAAGTATGATTGACATAACCGTAATTCGCCGGATAAAACATCGCCGTTGCCATAAAACGGTCGACAAATAAAGTGCCGGTTTCTTTATCGACTTCGTATTTGATCGGATCCGAGTTTGCCGGAATCTCGATAACCACGTAAATATCATCTGGTAATTCTTTACCTGCCGGAACGATTTCTAAACCCATTTTGGCCTTCCTTATATTAAATTGAGTGAATAAAACGGCTTGATTATAGCGGGAATTTTGCCGTTTTGCTAGGCAACCTTTGAGGATATGGCTATAATCTGAAAAGTTTACCGATTTTGACCGCACTTTAAAGAGAATTGTTATGAATAAAATCCCTGTTTCCGTTACGATGCTGGTAAAAAATGCCGAAAAATATCTGCAAACGGTGTTAACTGCGCTGGAGGATTTTGACGAAATTATCCTGTTGGATAACGGTTCGACGGATAGCACTTTGGCGATTGCGGAAGCGTTTGAAAATGTGAAGATTCACTTTCACGAATTTAACGGTTTCGGACCGATGAAAAATCTGGCCGCGAGTTTTGCCCGTCACGATTGGATCATCAATATCGACAGCGATGAAGTGTTCCCCGCGGAACTGGTGGATGAAATACGCCGCCTAGATTTTAACGATACCAATAAAGTGTATGCCATCCTGCGCATTAATCATTATCGCGGCAAACCGATTAAAACCTGCGGCTGGTATCCTGATTACGTGAAGCGGTTATATAATCGTACGCGAGTGAATTTTAACCATAAAAAAGTGCATGAAAGTTTGGATATTCCGAAAGAAGTGAAGACGGTGAAGTTAAAAAATAGCTTTAATCATTATTCCTTCGACAATGCGGCCGGTTTAATCAACAAAATGCAACAATATACCGATTTATTTGCCGAACAACAGAAATTCCGCAAACGGGCGTCCGTGCTGTCGGCGATTTCTCACGGATTTTCCGCCTTCTGCAAAAATTATTTCTTAAAACGCGGATTTCTGTCGGGCGCAGACGGCTTCGTCATTTCATTTGCCAATGCCTGCGGCGCTTACTATAAATATGTCAAACTGGCCGAGGCGAACCAAACACTGACGACATCGTTAATCATTACCACCTACAACCGTCCGGACGCCTTACAATTGGTGTTGAATTCCGTATTGGTTCAACGCGTACTGCCGGACGAGGTCATTGTGGCGGACGACGGTTCCTCGGCGGAAACCCAAACGGTTATCGCCCGTTTTGCCAAAACCAGTCCGGTTCCCGTAAAACATGCCTGGCAGCCCGACGAAGGCTTTCGTCTGGCGGAATCCCGCAACCGCGCGCTGGCGACGGCAGGCTGCGATTACATTGTGATTATCGACGGCGATATGGTCATGCATCCCGAATTTATTGCCGATCATAAAGCCGCGGCGAAAAAAGGTTTGTATGTGCAAGGCGGACGCATTGTGCTGCCGGAAGAAAAAACGCAGGAATTATTGACCGCACTTGATCAATATCGCCCGTTAAAATGGTATGAAAAAGGGCTGGAAAAACGCTTCGAAAAACGATTTTCCGCCGTTCATTGTCCGTTATTGGCAAAAGCGTTATTGCAAAAAGAAAAGAAACATTATTACAAAAACATCCGCGGTTGCAATATGGGCTTTTTCCGCGAAGATGCCTTGGCGATTAACGGGTTTAATAACGATTTCGTCGGCTGGGGACGGGAAGACAGCGAATTCGTAGCGCGTTTTTTCAATAACGGCGGAAAAATCGCCTCTCTCAAATTTGCCGCTATCGCCTATCATTTATGGCACCACGAAGCCCCGCGCGCCGCGCTGCCGGAAAATGATCGTTTATTGGAAAACGCCATGAAAAACGGCCTGATTCGCGCAGAAAACGGGATAGCTCAGCTCCGTTAAAAAACGTGCCGAAATTTGACCGCACTTTTCGTATTTGAACGCAGGTAAATCTTGCTTTTTAGGCTCAGGAATGTATAATTCTTGGGCTTTTTGTCTACATACACAGAGAAAAAAGTAAGCATTCCTGCTCCTTCGATGCAGGTTTTCTTTTATTATTAAATACTTAGAGGAAGGTTATGGTAACCATTCGTTTATCTCGTGGCGGAGCTAAAAAACGCCCATTTTATCAAATCGTTGTCGCTGACAGCCGCGCACCGCGTGACGGCCGTTTTATCGAGCGCGTCGGTTTCTTCAACCCGTTGGCAACCGGTAAAGCCGAACGTTTACGTTTAGACTTAGACCGCGTTAACGCTTGGGTTGAAAAAGGTGCATCTTTATCTGATCGCGTTTCCGCATTGGTTAAAGAAGTACAAAAAGCGGCTTAATTCATTGATTTGAATTGATTAGGTGGTATAAATGGAACAACAACGTATTGAAGTAGTTGGCAAACTCGGCTCAACTTACGGTATTCGTGGTTGGTTACGCATTTATTCATCAACAGAATACGCAGAAAGCATTTTTGATTATCAGCCTTGGTTTTTAAAAATCAAAGGGCAATGGCAACCTACCGAGCTGGAAAGCTGGAAACATCATAATCACGAATTGATCGTCAAATTAAAAGGCGTGAATGATCGCGACGCCGCGCAAACGTTGACCAATGTCGAGATCGGCGTGGATTTATCCGCGTTCCCGCAACTTGAAGAAGGAGACTATTACTGGCACGATTTAATCGGTTGCCGGGTGGTGAACCTGCAAGGTTATACGATGGGAACGGTTTCCGAAATGATGGAAACGGGTTCGAATGATGTGTTGGTTGTTCGTGCGAATGTCAAAGATGCCTTCGGCAAACAGGAACGCTTAATTCCGTTCTTGTATGAACAAGTAGTTAAAAGAGTCGATCTCGCCACAAAGACGATTGAAGTGGATTGGGACGCTGGTTTCTAATCTCAGGTATGCTGTAGAGCTTTAAGTTGTAACACGAAGGATAAATTATGTTTGTAGGGATCGTCACCCTGTTTCCTGAAATGTTTAAAGCGATTACAGAATTTGGGGTGACAGGTAGAGCCGTAAAACAAAACCTGCTGCAAGTGCGGTGCTATAATCCGCGGGATTTTACCCACGATAAGCACAAAACCGTTGACGACCGTCCTTATGGCGGCGGTCCGGGCATGCTGATGATGGTGCAACCGCTACGCGATGCAATCCGTGCGGCAAAAGCGCAGGCAGGTGAAGGCGCAAAGGTCATTTACCTTTCGCCGCAGGGACGTAAACTCGAACAATCCGGCGTAACGGAATTAGCCAAACACGAGAAATTAATCTTGGTTTGCGGTCGTTACGAAGGCATTGACGAGCGATTGATTCAAACCGAAATTGATGAAGAATGGTCAATCGGAGATTACGTACTGACCGGTGGGGAACTTCCTGCAATGACATTAATTGATGCCGTTGCAAGATTTATTCCCGGTGTATTAGGCAAACAAGCCTCGGCGGATGAGGATTCGTTCGCTGCAGGATTACTGGATTGCCCGCATTACACTCGACCGGAACAATTAGACGGCTTAACCGTGCCGCCCGTGCTGATGTCGGGCAATCACGAACAAATTCGTCAATGGCGGTTAAAACAATCGCTAAAACGAACGTGGTTACGACGCCCTGAGCTACTGGAAAAACTAGCTCTGACTGACGAACAAAAAAACATGCTGCGTCAGATAAAATCTGAAACGGCTTAATCAGTTAACACTAGTTAAAATAAGGTTAAAAAAAATGAGCAACATCATTAAACAACTTGAAGAAGAACAATTAAAACAAAACGTACCTAGCTTCCGTCCGGGCGACACATTGGAAGTGAAAGTATGGGTAGTTGAAGGCGCTAAAAAACGTTTGCAGGCATTCGAAGGCGTGGTTATTGCAATTCGTAACCGCGGCTTGCACAGCGCATTCACTTTACGTAAAGTATCAAACGGTACCGGCGTTGAGCGTGTTTTCCAAACTCACTCACCGGCAATCGACAGCATCACCGTGAAACGTAAAGGTGCGGTGCGTAAAGCGAAACTTTACTACTTGCGTGAACGTTCAGGTAAATCCGCGCGTATCAAAGAACGTCTTGGTGCGTAATCCGCGGGATGATTATCAAACGGAAAAGGCTTGGAGAAATCCAAGCCTTTTTGTTTACGCTAAAAACATTTTTCAACAAATCTTACGGACAATAAAAAATGCGCTCAAAATCGACCGCACTTTTCGCTTTGCAAATCTCTTATTCCGCGTTTAATTCGTCTAAATCCAGCGGTTCCTGAGAAAGAATGATTCCCGTTAAATCCGCATAAATGTAATCTTCCGGAAAGAACGTGACACCACCGAAATTGACCGGAATATCGCTCTCGCCATGAGAGGATTCGTCCGCGCCAACCGGAATCGGCGCTAAAGCGTGAATGCCGATTTCAATATTTTCCAGCTCGGCAAGCTGGCGGATTGCGCCGTAAACAATAATGCCTTCCCAATGATTATCGGCGGCAAGCTGAGCGAGTTCCGCGTCAATCAGAGCGCGCCGAACCGCGCCGCCGCCGTCGATAACCAGTACGCGCCCCTCTCCGTTTTCTTCCAGAATTTCTTCAATCAAGCCGTTATTTTCAAAACATTTTACCGTGGTGACTTTGCCGTGAAACGCCTGAACGCCGCCAAAGCTTGAAAAAATAGGATCCACCACATCCACTTGATCGAGGTAAATATCGCAAAGTTCTGAAGTATCAATTCGCATACAATTTCCTTTCTTTCGAAATGACAATAGGGCTAGTATATGCCCGTTACGGTAAAATTAGCAAGCCTAAACTGAAAAGCGCCGTACTGTTCAGCGCCAACATCGACATTTTTGCCAGCATAGGACGTAACGCAGCCGGCTCTTTATGCGTCACGACAAATCGCCCATGTTTTGCCAATAATAAGGCGATAATCACGATAACCCACAGCAAAACGGGTTTGTGTTTTAGCGCAAAAAATGCGTAACAAAGCACGGCGCCAAGCAATAACAGGCAATGATAAATCCGTCCTTTTTCCGGGCCGATTCGCACGATTAAGGTATTTTTCCCCGCTTTTTTATCTTGTTCGATGTCCCGCAAATTATTGATGTTCAACACCGCGGTGGATAATAAACCGCAAGCGGCGGCGGGTAGAAAAATATCGCCGCGCAATTCGTGAGTCTGCAAATAATAGGTTCCGCAAACCGACAATAAACCAAAGAATAAAAAAACCGAAACATCGCCCAATCCTAAATATCCGTAAGGCTTTTTGCCGACGGTATAGGTAATCGCCGCTAAAACGGCAAGCAATCCCAGCGCGCCGAACACAACGAGATCCCGGAGACTTTCGTATGCCACTGCAATCAGCGAAATACCGGAAAGTAAACTCGCCGCAATCGCGATAATCAGTCCCTTGCGCAACTGTTCCGCCGTCATCCGCCCTTGCTGAATGCCGCGTAAAGGACCGATACGTTCCGCCGTATCCGAACCTTTCCGGTAATCGCCGTAATCATTGGCAAAATTAGACACAATCTGAAGCAGCGTTGCCGTTAACAAACACAATAATGTCACCGGCCAGCTGAAACTGCCGCGCCATTGCGCAAGCGCGGCTCCGGTTAAAATGATCGCCAGCGCAAGAGGAAGCGTTTTCGGCCGAGCGGTGTCAAGCCACACTTTAAATGATGTTTTAGCCATAAAAAATCTGCAAAAATTTGACCGCACTTTAGCGGTTTCGGGTATGATACGGAACACGAAGTTTACCATAGATTAGCAATGATGTCTGACTTAACCTTAACGCCGGTTGCGATAATTCGCACGCCTTACAAAGAAAAATTTTCCGTTCCGCGCCAGCCCGATTTGGTGCGGGACGGAACCGGCGTCATCGAATTACTGCCACCCTATAATATTCCCGAAACCGTGCGCGGATTAGAACAATTTTCGCATTTATGGCTGATTTTCCAATTTGATCGCATTGAAACCGGCAAATGGCATCCGACAGTGAGACCGCCCAGATTAGGCGGAAATCGGCGAATGGGCGTTTTTGCCACGCGTTCGACTCATCGTCCCAATCCGATAGGCTTATCCAAAGTTGAACTGAAAAAGGTGGAATGCAAAAACGGCGACGTGAAATTATATGTCGGCGCGGTGGACTTAGTGGACGGCACGCCGATTTTTGATATTAAACCCTATATCGCTTACGCCGATCAGGCGCCCGACGCCGTTTCGGGTTTTGCTCAACACAAACCCGAAACGCGTTTAACGGTTATCTTTACGCAGGAAGTGCAAACTATTCTGGCGCAAATCGAACCCAAATATCCGTTCATCAAACGTTTTATCACCGAAGTTTTGCAACAGGATCCGCGCCCGGCCTATCATCAGGAAAAACGCCCGGACAGAATCTACGGAATTACCTTGTATGACTACAATATCCGTTTCCAATTTGACGGGAATATTGTAAAAGTCGTCGACATTTTTCGTTAACCGCCGAGTTAAAGTGCGGGCAAAAAATGACACGTTTTTTCCCGCTTAAATCACCCGGCGCGTCACCAACGCCGCCAGCACCAACGGAATAAACACCGCAATAACGTCCGTCACCAGCATTGCCATTACGCCCCAATTCAGCAATACGGAATAAGAAGCGTACAGGCAGAGTTGTCCGATCACGCCGGCAAAAATCGTACAAATCATCGCGTTACAATTCATAATGCCGTTTTGTACGCCGATAAACATCACCCACAGCGCAAGCGGAATAAACAGCAACGAGCCCGTAATCAATCCCGGATGATGCAAAAACGGCTGATTATCCACCAGACTAAAAATCAAATGAATCAAGCCGTCGGCAAAAATAAATCCGTACAAACTCAATCCCACCAGCGGATTACGTTTGCACAATATCGCCGCCATCGGCGCCGCTACCCAGGCCAATAAGACGTTCACCAAGGGAAAATGAACAATGGGAATCGGGCAATGTTCATAAGGCGCAAACCCGTGGACGCGGCAGACTTCGCGTATCATGGCGTAACTGTCCGTCGTCACATTATAAGACGCCGCATATTCCTCGAATTGATGAAACATACAAAGCGGCACCACCAACCACGCTAACCAGACGGGATCCGCCCAGCGATGACCGTTTTCATCGCGACGGAAAATATCCGTGGTAATCATCAACACCGATAATACCGCCGCCACGGCAAGCCCCATCCAGGGCCAGGCAAAATTAAATTTTACGAATAAATTGTCCATCGCAACCTCCCTATTAACCTGCCGAGCTACGCCCGCCTTATGACTTTGAGTATACTCTTTTTTTCCGGTCCGGTGGCAAGGAGAAATAAGATTTTGTTGAAATAAGCTTATCGGCGTCTATTCTCTGCCCGCAACCGTTTCGAATCCGTTTAATCAGCATAAAGCCGGCTTACGGAATACATCAATCGACGGACGCACATCGCCTTGAACGAGCGCGTATTCCGCCAAATCGGCGCTAAGATTTTTCGCCCGTCAAAATCTCTCTAATCAATGCGCCGGATTGCGTCAACGCTTCAATCTGTCGTTCGATATCCTTTTGTTTATCCAGCAGTTTGGTACGTAATGCGGCGCAGAAACGTTGCGGTTCGTCATGCAAACAATCGCGCAGCAACGCAATATCTTTCAACGGCAATCCCGCATGATTTAATAACATGACCTTTTTTACGTAATCCGCATCTTTCGGCGAATACCGACGGTAGCCGTTCTGCGTTCTCGCCGGGACGAGCAAATTCAATTCTTCATAAAAACGCAACATACGCACGCTGGTATTACAGGCTTTTGCCAATTCTCCAATTTTCATGATTTTTCCTTCTTGACCCTCACACAATGTCATACTTTATATTATAGCTCGCTGGTATCTCAACCGATCAATAAGGAGAATAATGATGAACAGAAGAAGATTTTGTTTGGGGCTCACCGGTTTGTTGTCCGCCACAGTCATGCCGTTTACCGCTTGCGCGGCGGATAAACAGCCGATAAAAGCCTATATTATTCACGGCTACGGCGCGACCGTTCATGATCATTGGTTTCCCTGGCTGCATCACAAACTGGAATCCGCCGGAATTAAGTCCGTTTTAGTGGATTTGCCCGACAGCCTGCATCCCGATTTTGAAAATTGGCAATCCGCTTTAGCCAAACAAATCGGCATGCTCGATGAAAACAGCGTTTTTATTGCACACAGCCTCGGCACAATCAGTTTGTTACATTATCTTAGTCGGCTTCGACCACAAAAAGTGGGCGGAATTATTTTAGCGGCGGGGTTCGGACAACGTATTCCGGGCTTATCCGAAATTAACGGATTTAATCTCGATGCTTATATTGATCACATCAAAATTGATTTTGCCGCCGTTCGGGCCATGGCTCGGCAGATTTATTGCATTATCAGCGACAATGATCCGATTGTTCCGCCGAAATCCAGCGAACGGCTCGCTCATCAGCTTCACGCTCATGTTTATCGCGTGGCAAACGCCGGACATTTTCTGGCGTCGGACGGATTTACCGAATTGCCGGTTGTATGGCAAGCGGTGGAGAAATGTTTAATCGAACGACATAACGGAGAGAAAAATGTTTAAAGTTATCATGTTGGTTAAGAAAAAAGACAGGCTCACAAAGGATGAATTTATCGCGTTATGGCAGGCGCATTCGCAAAAAGTCATCACATTTAAAGACGTATTACGGATAAACCGTTACGCTAAAACATTCCCTTTGCCGGCGGACAACGCGCCCGCTACGCAACGAGAAACGCAAGCCTTTACTTTCGATGCCATGGGAGAATTATGGTATGAATCCAAAGAGGCTTTTATTCAGGCGCGAAATTCGCCGGCCGGCCGACAGGCTCTGGCGGCTTTAAAAAAAGACGAACAGAAATTTGTCGATTTGGCGCATTCGGTTATGTGGCTGGGCGAAGAGGAACGGATTGTGTAAATCCCAATCAACCTTTTAAAATTAAATATCAGCGGTCGGCTTTCTCACGCTGAACGGCGCAAAAAACGTTTCAAAATTCGACCGCACTTTTTCACTTTTCTCCACGTTTTGTTTTTCCTCCGCCTAAGCCTTTTGCCGAAACTGCTCAAGCGACTTCATTTACGCTCCGATTTTAGGCTAAAATAATGCTTTCATTCAGCTGAGAGCCCTTATGTTACCGAAAACCCCCGTTCCCGTTAATTATTTCAGTATTGTGCTAGGACTTGCCGCGCTGGGTTTGGCATGGCGTTACGGCGCGTCGATCGCGCTGCTTCCCGCCTGGCCCGGCGAAACCATTATCGCCGCGGCGAGTTTGATCTGGTTGGCATTAATGACAATGTATGTGCGCAAATGGCTGAAATTTCCCACAACGGCACAGTCGGAACTGAGCCATCCGATTACCGGCGGTTTTGTCAGTCTGCTGCCCATTACTATGCTGTTAATTTGTGTCGGAATTCGACCGCACTTTGCTGCGCTCAGCGCAATATTGTTAGTGCTCGGTATTATCGGGCAACTCGGTTTCTCCGCCTATTTCACGGCGCGGCTGTGGCAAGGCACCCATCCGGCGGAAGCCACCACGCCGGCGTTGTATTTGCCTACCGTCGCAACAAACTTCGTCAGCGCCATAGCCTTAGGCGATATCGGGTTAAACGACTTCGGCATGCTTTTCCTGGGTGCCGGGATTTTCAGCTGGCTCTTTATTGACGGCGCCATTCAGCAACGGCTGCGCAATCTGGCGGAAATGCCGAATGCCGTTCGTCCGGCCCTCGGCATTCAATTTGCGCCGGCAATTGTAGGCTGTTCCGCTTATCTGGCGGTAAACGGCGGCGAAATCAACACTTTCGTGAAATTACTGATCGGTTACAGTTTGCTGCAATTTTTATTTTTAGCCCGTTTATTTCCATGGATAGCCCGACACGGTGTCAGTCTGTCTTATTGGGCGTTTTCATTCGGACTGGCTTCCATGGCAAGCGTCGGTTTGCGGGTTTTTCACGAATTCGGTAACCAACCTTTCGGCCGCCTGGGTTATCTCATGTTCGTGGCGGGCACAGGCTTCATCGCGTTATTAACGGCGGGAACCCTTTGGTTAATCATGAAAAAAATCCGACGAACCGAAAAAACAGAGGCGGAATAAAAACGGTATTATGTAGCAGTTGCACAAAAGTCAATTTTAGGAAAATTTATGTAAGGGCGGGGGTTATCCCCGCCCGTAAGCCCTGATATTTGAATGAGATTCGGGCGGGGATAAACCCCGCCCCTACGGAAACATTAAATGTTTGTGCAACTGCTACATAATACCGAATAAAAATGCCGATTCGCTCTAATCGTCCAAACAACGACGTATCGTGTTTTGCAGAATATCCACCATCACCTCGGGACTTTCCACCCGCCCGCGTTTAATCCATTCGTCCAGCGAACCGAAGCAAAGCCCCATCATAATGGAACTCCGAAACGCTTCTTCGTTGGATTGTTCGGGCTTCGCGCCGATAACGAAAGCGAAATAGCGTAAAAAAAGATGGGACAGTCCTTGCAAATACAATAAATCCAGTACATCGCCCAATTCATCCGTCACTTTAAACAAACCGATCAAGCGTTCGCGGACGGTATCCGCATGCAGCGCCGTAAAGGAAGTTATAGCACGTTCATACAAATGTTTAATCAGCACGTCTTCTTTCGATTCGAAGTTACGATAGAAGGAAATCCGGCTCACGCCGGCCAGCGCGGTAATTTCGGTGATACTGATAGTATCGAAGTTTTTCTTCTTCATCAGACGAAGAAGCGCCTCGGTGATACTCTCTTTCACCACAAAGTTCACGGTTTTTTTCATACTGTTACAAATCCCTGATTCTGTTTCAGTTAGAAACGGATGTATTGACTAAGTTCCCGCAAGACCTAAAATAATATCCATTAAATGTTACACTTGTAACACTTTTTATACTACTCGGAGAGCAAATAATGAAAAACACATGGTTAAAAGGATTAATGATAGTTGCCGTCGCCGCTTCCGTTTCCGCTTGCGGTCTGCACGGACATCAACGCGATACGGCAACCGGTGCGCTAATCGGCGGGGGAGCGGGTTATTTAATCGGCGGCAACACCGTATCCACTATCGCCGGCGCGGCATTAGGCGGCGTGGTTGGCAGCCAGTGGAACCGTTAATCCGTTAAAATAAAAGAAAGGGTGGCAACAGGCGGAAAAAAATCCGATGTGCCGATTAGATTAAAAGTTCAAAATTTTTTTCATTCTGTTACAAAACCTATTTATTTGTTTCAGTACGGTTTTTCCATCTTGACGAAGTATTTTTAAATTCGCAGAATGACGCCATTAGGTGGAAACACCGAAAATAACAATAATATTTAAGGGGTTTATTATGAAATCAATCATCGCAAAAGGCTTGACCATCGCTTTATTATCGACGTCGGTTTCAGCTTATGCCTTAAGCCGTTCTCAACACGATACCGCTGTCGGTGCCGTATTAGGCGGCGTAGCGGGTGCCGTAATGGGAAATGACGTAACGTCAACCGTTGCCGGCGCGGCATTAGGCGGTGTAATAGGCAGTCAATGGAACGCCGATGACGGCGATCGTTATCATCGCTATTACGGTTATGACCGTCCTCGCCATCGTTTCGATCGCCACGAAGTCCATCATCGCAAATTCCGTCATGACGACTGGCGTCCGCATCGCCACCATCGTCATCATGACGACGACGATTAACACTCAATTTCCCCGTTTGAACCCAAACGGGGTTTATTTATCCGCAAAAAAACAAGCCAAAATTCGACCGCACTTTACTGCGTAACGGCTTTCTCTTTCGCATAAAAAACCGCCCGAACATCAGTGTCGGACGGTTTTTCCGTCAGAATAACCGGCAATTAAAATCTTGCCACGAAATCCGCATAAGCGTTGATGAAATTTTGCAACATGCTTTGCACCGCTTCCGAAACGATTTCGCCCCGTTCATTCAGCACGCCGTTGAACACGCTGCCTACATTTGCCGCAAACGGCGCAACCGGCATATTGATGAAGGCACCGGAACAAATGGTACGCAGTTGATCCGTTACACGCACACCGCCCGCCGCGCCGGCAGCCACGCTCACCAAGCCCGCCGGCTTACCCGGCCATTTACTTTGCCCCATCGGACGGGAAGTCACGTCAATCGCGTTTTTCAGCATCGCCGATACGCCGCCGTTGTGTTCCGGGCTGATCAGCAACACGCCGTCGGCTTTCTCCACCGCCTCGCGGACGCGAGCGTATTGCGCGATGTTTTGTCCGTCCGAATCACGATCGTAAAGCGGTAAATCGCCGATTTCCACGAAGTTCAAGCGAATGCTTTGCGGCGCTACGCTTTGTAAGTAACGGGCGACGATTTGGCTGATTGAAGTGCTGCTGGCACTGCCGACAAAAACGGCGATTTGTTTAGTCATAAAAATTCCTTATTGAACTGATATTTGCGGGCTCATTATAAAGATTTCAATTTAAATAAAAAGTCTTATTTTTGTAAGATAACATTGCAAAAATAGAACGATCAACATGCTTTCCGGCATAGCATAAAAAAACGGATCGCCACTGGCAAATCCGTTCATACCCAAACCGAAAATTCAATATTTAACGGTGTCGGTTTATTTATTATTACGCGATTTTTCGCACGACTACCGCTTTTTCATGGCTTAATTCATAGAAACTGCGATCGCCGTGATAGCTGCCCATACCACTGTCGCCCACTCCGCCGAAAGGCAAATTGTGGTTAAAGAAATGCAGGAAGCAGCTGTTAATGGCTCCGCCGCCGAAAGACACCTGCGCCAACACTTTCTCTTGGTTGGTTTTATCTTCCGTGAAACAGTAAAGTGCTAACGGTTTCGCTTGTGCCGTAATCTGTGCCAGCGCGTCGTCGAAGCGGCTGAACGTCAGCATCGGCAACACCGAACCGAAAATTTCATCCTGCATCACCGGGCTATCCCATGTCACACCGTCTAAAACCGTCATAATCATTTGGTGGGTTTCATCATTAAACAAACCGCCCGCCACGATATTGCCGTCTTTCAAGAAGTTTTTAATGCGCAAATAATGACGTTCGCTGACCACTTTTGCATAATTTTGCCAAGGATTATCACCGAAAAGTGCGGTCAGTTTTTGGTTTAAAATTGCCACGAATTCCGCTTTTACCACTTCATGAATCAGCAAATAATCCGGTGCGATACAGGTTTGCCCACTGTTAAAGGTTTTACCGAAAATCAGAGAATCCGCCGCTTGTTCCAGATTTGCACTTTTATCTACGATAAACGGACTTTTCCCGCCCAGTTCCAACGTTACCGGCGTTAAATGTTTACTTGCCGCCGCCATCACAATGCGACCGACCGGCACACTGCCCGTGAAGAAAATGTAATCGAATTTTTCCGCCAATAAAGCCTGATTAACCGCTACATCGCCTTCCACCACGGTGAAAAATTCCGGCGCGAAATATTGTGCCACCAAACGGTTTAACAATGCCGAACTGTGCACGGTGAATTCCGACGGTTTTAACACTACCGTATTGCCCGCCGCAATGGCACCGATAATCGGCGAGATAGACAACTGGAACGGATAATTCCACGGCGAAATATTCAGAGTAACTCCGTACGGCTCGGCAATAATTTGGCTGTGATATTCACCTGCACCAAACAATTTCAGGGTTTCCGGACTTTCCACATTTTTCGGCGCCGCCAGACGCTCTAAATTTTCCAGCATATAATCGATTTCATGCACCAACGGGGTAATCTCCGCCAACATGACTTGATCCGCCGGTTTGTTTAAATCCGCTTTTAACACATCGCAAATAGCCTGCGTATTGTCTTCCAGCAAGGTTTTCAGTCGCGCTAATTGCGCTTTACGAAAAGCAAGTTGCTTAGTAGCGCCCGTAGCGAAAAAATCACGTTGTTTTTGAATTAATGTTTGAATCGGAGTCATTACTTTATCCTTCTTATGTTTTTCATATCAGTGGCGATATTATAAAATTTTCGTGCCGTTCCGTTTTACATAAGACTACAAAGTTTTTGCCTATTTCTATAAAATTCTACAAATCCTGTCTCGCCGTATGCCCAAAATAACGTTTATATTCACGGCTAAACTGAGAAAGACTGTCATACCCCACGGCAAACGCCGCTTCGGAAATATTTTTCGAACCCGATTTAATCAGAGAGTTGGCTTGGGTTAAACGCAGATTTTTTTGATACTGCAACGGACTAATGCCCGTCATTTGGCGAAATTGAGCATAAAAGCCGGAGGTGGACATGCCGATTTCCATCGCCAGCCAAGCGGGATCGAAGGGTTCACTGTAGTGGTTTTTCAGCCATTCCACCGCCTTAGCAATGCGCTGACCGTTACCGTATTGTAAGGCGATTTCCCGCAACGTGCCACCCTGTTCTCCCGTCAGCAAATAATAATAAATCGCTTTTTTGGCAATCGGCAGCATAACGGGAATATCCTGTTTTCGCTCGGTTAACGTCATTAGCCATTCGAAAGCACGAATCAATTCCGGCGAAACCGTACTCACCAATTTATGTTTAGATGCGGGCGAAAATTTAAAATTCTGACGATGAAGTTCGTCAATAATTTCACGCATTAAGGGCAAATCGAAAAATAAACGAATATCGAGATAATCGCCGTTGTTTGCCTGATATTGCGTAATAATCGGTAAATCCACCGTATAACACACAAATTCGCCCGCCTGGTACTGATAACGCTGATTCCCGACTTTGACCTCCTTACTCCCCTGTAGAATCAGGCAAATACCGCTTTGCTGCAGTTGGTTAACGATATGACGGTCTTCCGTGGTGTGAAAAATAAAAAGCTCGGGAATAGCAGTAGGCATCCCCAGTTCCACTTCGTTACTACGACTTTGGGATAATGCCCGTCGAATTAATGTTGCCAGCATAATGACTTTTCAAACAAGAGAAACATGCAAATAAACATAAACGGAAAGCACATTCCGTTCAAGCGGTTTATTGACATAAATAAAAGTGCGGGCAAAATTTGAACTGTTTTTTAAAAAACTTTCAAAAAATCGCCCGCACTTTTCAGGAACGGTATCAATTAATAATTTTTGGATTGCGCTTTATCCACCACCACAGGATCCACGTAATATACCGGCGGAATTTCCTGTTTGTTGATTTGTTTCAAAGCGTGTTCGATTGCAATCGCCACCTGTTTTTTCGGCAGCTGGTCGATGGTATTTTGCATTTTGCCCTGTTTAACGTATTCAATGGCTAAAGGAATGCCGTCGTAACCGGAGACTAACACTTTGCCCGCAAGGCCTGCGTTTTCCACCGCGGTTACGGCGCCGATGGCCATGTTATCGTTGGCGGCGAAAATTCCGTTGATATTCGGATTGGCGGTTAAAATGTTGGTCGTCACATTAAGCGCCTGTTCCGTTTCCCAGTTGGCGGATTGCGATGCCACGATTTTGATGTCCGGATATTCAGCAAAGGCTTTTAAGGCGCCGCCTTTACGTTGTTCGCCGTTATCCACGCCGGGAATCCCTTCCAGAATGGCCACGTTACCTTTACCGCCAATGGCTTCCGCCAGATTTTTCGCTTCCAGATAACCGCCGTTGAAATTATCCACGCCCACATAATTGAATTTCAAACCGGCCGCCTCGGCAGCTTTAGCGTCAAGACGAACGTCCAAATCAATAATCGGAATGCCCGCTTTTTCGGCTTTCTGGAAGGCCGGAATGAAAGCGATGGAATCGTTCGGCGTCACAATGATTGCATCCACTTTTTTGGCGATCATATTTTCCACCAATCCCACTAATTGTTCGGTGGAATCCTCTTTTTCCGCCACCTGGACGATTAAATCGATATTTTTCTGTTTTGCCGCTTCCTCCGCCCCTTGGCGCATGGAAATAAAATATTCGTTGCTTAATGTTTTCATTAACAGTGCAATTTGCGGTTTATCTGCTGCAAACGCCAAAGCCGGAAGCGCACTGAGCAATGCACTGAATTTAAAAATATTTTTTAATAATTTAGATGCCATAGAAGACTCTCCTTGATTTGACGTAAAAGAATTTGTTTCCGCTGAAACGGCATTAGTGTAACCAGATTTAATTTCTAAAACTGTGACCGTTATCCCATTTTTAACAGAAAAAATAATCTATTCTATATCTCAAAAATTTAACCGGAATTTGGCGGAGGGAAAATGACCGATAGCAATATTCTGACGCTGAAAAATATTTCAAAAAGTTTTTTCGGCGTAACGGTTTTGGAAGACATCAATCTGGATATCCGATGCGGTGAAGTGCTTTGTCTGATCGGGGAAAACGGTGCCGGAAAATCTACCCTGTGCAAGATTATTGCGGGCATCTACGGCAGTGACGCCGGCGAAATGTTTTATCAGGGCAAGCCTTACTCGCCGGGCACGGTGAAAGAAGCGCAGAGCACGGGTATCGGTTTTATTCACCAGGAATTAATGTTGGTGCCGAAGCTTACCGTAATGGAAAATATTTTTCTCGGCGCGGAAAAATCTTTGTCTTTCGGTCGCATGAATTGGACGGAAATGCGCAACAGAACGCAGCATATTATCAACGAGCTGGAACTGGACATTAAACCGGACGATTTAATCGCCGATCTTTCGATTGCCCAGCAGCAAATGGTGGAAATCGCCAAAGCCGTTTTCAGCGAATATAAAATTATTATTTTTGACGAGCCCACATCCTCCATTTCCCGCAAAAATACGGAAGTGCTGTTTAAAATTATTCATCAGCTGAAAGAAAAAGGCGTGGCGATGATTTACATTTCTCATCGCTTAGAAGAATTCAAATATATCGCCGATCGGGTGACCGTACTGCGGGACGGGCGCGTAACCGGTAACTTGCGTTATGAGGAAACCTCGCCGGAAGAGATCGTACGTTTAATGGTAGGACGCAAGGTGGATTTTAGCCGTTATCGGCGCGACACGGTTTTCACACAGGAAAAACTGCGGGTGGAAAATATCCAAAGCAAGCATATCAACCCGATTTCGTTTCAGGTAAACAAAGGGGAAATCTTAGGTTTCGCCGGTTTGGTGGGTGCCGGACGAACGGAAGTTTTACGCGCGATTTACGGCGCGGACGAAGCAACCGGTAAAATTTATATCGATCAACGGGAAGTCAGCATTCATTCGCCGGAACAAGCGGTTAAACATAAAATCGGCTTTATCACCGAAGATCGTAAATCGCAGGGATTGGTGCTGGGTATGAGCATTCGCGAAAATATTACCTTACCGATTTTAAAACGCTTCTGGAACGGCTGGCGGTTAGATAAAAACAAAGAACGCGAAACGGTGGAAGCCAATCGCAACAAACTGCATATTGTTTCGAAAGATCAGGAGCAACAGACCAAAACGCTGTCCGGCGGCAATCAGCAAAAAGTGATTTTAGCCCGCTGGCTGGAAAGCGGCGTAGATATTCTGTTTTTTGACGAACCGACGCGCGGAATCGACATCGGCGCCAAATCGGAAATCTATGATTTAATGCGGCAATTTACCGAAAACGGCGGCACTATCGTGATGGTGTCGTCGGATTTACCGGAACTCATCACCATTTCCGATCGCGTCATTGTCATGCGTAACGGTGAAAAAGTGAAAGAAATCACCAACCGCGACGAGATCACGGAAGAAAATTTAATGCACGCCATGATCGGCATTTAAACGTAAGGATAAGTTTATGTTTTCATTCAAAAAAGTTATATCCAAACTGGGTATCGGATTGGTTTTATTGTTCATGATTATCGGCATGTCGCTGACTTCGCAGGCTTTTTTATCCACCAATAATATCTTCAATATTTTATTGCAGGTTTCCGTTATTTGCGTGATTTCAGTGGGCATGACTTACGTCATTCTCACCGGCGGTATCGATTTGTCCGTGGGATCCATTGTGGCGCTGAGTGCGGTCTGTTTAGGGCTGTTTACTCATTGGGGCGTCGCCTGGCTGGGCGAAAATCCGTCGCAAGGCGCATTATGGGGCGTGGTATTGCTTTCCATTGCGGGCGCCGTACTGGTGGGCGCGTTATGCGGTTACGTGAACGGTGTGGTGATTGTATACGGCAAAGTGACGTCGTTTATCACCACGCTCGGTATGATGGGCATCGCCCGCGGTCTGGCGCTAACCTTATCCAACGGTAAAACCATTTATAATTTCCCCGAACAGCTGCGTTTTTTTGGTAACGGACGCCTTGCCGTAACGGAAAATTTCAGTATTCCGATTCCGGTGATTATTGCGTTAATTGTAGTATTAATCAGTTTTTATGTGTTAACCCAAACCGTTTTCGGCCGTCAGATTTACGCGCTCGGCGGCAATCGCGAAGCGGTGCGGTTGTCCGGGATTAACGTCAATAAGTTGGAAATTAAAACCTACGTGATTAACGGTGCGTTAGCGGCTATCGGCGCCGTTATTCTGGTGGGGCGCTTAAATGCGGCGCAGCCGATTGCGGGAACCGGCTATGAATTGGACGCCATCGCCGCTACGGTCATCGGCGGCACCAGCCTGATGGGCGGCGTCGGTTCCGTTATCAGCACCTCCATCGGGGCGCTGATTATGGGCGTACTGCAAAACGGCTTAACCTTATTGAACGTCACCTCTTACCTGCAACGGTTGATTATCGGTATGGTGATTATTCTGGCGGTGTTCCTCGATCAATTACGTCGCGGTGAGGTGTCCACCGGTCGCTTAAAACGCATTTTCTTCAGAGAATAAAATATGAACTACTATTTAGGCATTGACTGCGGCGGTACCTTTATCAAAGCCGCGCTGTTCGACGAAAACGGCAAAATTCATGCCTGCGAGCGTGAAAACGTCGCCGTCATCAGCGAGCAATCGGGCTACGCCGAACGGGATATGCCCGAACTCTGGCAAGTTTGTGCAAACGTAATTCGACGCACGCAAAAATCGAGCAAAATCCGACCGCACTTTATCAAAAGCGTCGGCATTTCGGCCCAGGGAAAAGGCGCTTTTCTGCTGGATAACGAGCGCCAGCCGCTGGGACGGGCGATTTTGTCTTCCGATCAGCGTGCGCAGGCTATCGTTAAACGCTGGCAATCGGAAGGGCTGGAGGAAAAAGTCTATGCGCTTTCCCACCAGGGTTTGTGGACGGGACATCCCGCATCTATTTTGCGCTGGCTGAAGGAAAATGAACCCGAGCGGTATCAACGTATCGGTTATTTATTGATGTCGCACGATTACCTGCGTTTTTGTCTGACCGGCGAGCTGTATTGCGAAGAAAGCAATATTTCGGAAAGTAATCTGTACAATATGACGACAGGCCAATACGAACCGCAACTGGCGCGCCTGCTCGGCATTGAAGAAATCGCCGGTAAACTGCCGCCTATTATCAAAGGCAATCAAATCGCCGGTTATGTGACTGAACAGGCGGCGCAGACTTGCGGACTGGCGGCGGGAACGCCGGTGGTCGGAGGCCTGTTTGACGTCACGGCGATGACCCTGTGCCTTGCCGATAATCAGCCGCACAAACTCAATGTGATATTGGGAACCTGGTCCATTGTTACGGGGATTTCCGACGAAATTGACGCTCAACAGGCATGGCGTTTTGCCCACGGCCGTTACGTGGAGCCGGGCAAATTTTTGATTCAGGAAGCCAGCCCCACTTCCGCCGGCAATCTGGAATGGTTCGTGAAGCAGTGGAATTTGAGTTATGAACAAATCAATCGACTGATTGCCGCGCTGCCGCCGGCGCAAAGTGCGGTCATTTTTCTGCCGTTTTTGTACGGCACCAACGCCAGGCTGGGCATGACCGCCGCTTTCTACGGCATGCAGGCGCATCATACTCAGGCACACTTGCTGCAGGCGGTTTACGAAGGCGTGTTGTTTAGTCTGATGACCCACTTGGAACGCATGTATGGGCGCTTTCCTCAAGTAAAAACATTGCGTGTAACCGGCGGCCCGGCGAAATCCGCCGTCTGGCTGCAAATGCTGGCGGATTTAAGCGGCAAAGCCCTGGAAGTGCCGGAAGCGGAGGAAATCGGTTGTCTGGGTGCTGCTATAATGGCAGCCGAAGGGGTTAACAGCGATGGCGGCGCGTTAAAACCGCATCAAGCGCCGCGCGTGATTCGACCAAATCCGGCCAATTTCTCCGCTTACCAAAACAAATATCGGCAATATCAAAAACTGGTGAAACTGCTGGAACAAATGGCATGGCCGCTTCAAATCTCATAGCCGGGCTTAAAAGTGCGGTCAAATTTTGTGACGTTTTTTAAAAAAACTCTGCAATTTTTGCCCGCACTTTTCGTTTCGGCTATCGAAAGAAAGATTTTCAGATAACAAAAACGCCGCGCAGTTATTGGGCTGCACGGCGTTTTGTCAATAAAATGCGGTTACTCTTGCGCTTGTTTTGGTCTGATAACGGCATAAATCACGCCGGTAACCAATGCGCCGGCGGCAATCGCGCCAAGATACATTAACGGTTGTGACACTAACGGAACCACAAATAAACCGCCGTGCGGCGCCGGTAATTCAATGGCGAAGCTCAAAGAAAGCGCGCCCGCCACCGCACCGCCGATCACGCTGGAAACAATGACGCGAATCGGATCCGCCGCCACAAACGGCAACGCCCCTTCGGAAATAAAGCATAAACCCAGCACAAATGCCGCATTGCCTGCGTTGCGCTGACCCGCATTGAATTTATTGCGCGCAATCCAGGTGGCAATCGCCATGCCTAACGGAGGAACCATACCGCCCGCCATAATGGCTGCCATCGGCGTGTTCACTTGCGAAGCCAGCAAACCGGTTCCGAATACGTACGCTGCTTTGTTCACCGGCCCGCCCATATCGATACACATCATGCCGCCTAAAATCGCACCGAATAATAAGCCGTTAGTCGAACCTAAACCGTTTAACCAGTCGGTTAAGGACGCCATCACCGCCGCAACAGGCGGATTCAGGAAGTAAACCATGGCTAACCCGACAATGGCGGAGCCCAGCAGCGGCAGAATCAGAATCGGTTTCAACGATGTCATGCTGGCCGGCAACTTAATGATGTCATTCAAGAATTTAACGGTATAACCGGCAAGAAAACCCGCCAGAATCCCGCCCAAAATCCCGGCGTTGGCATTGGTGGCGAGCATACCGCCGATCAAGCCTACCGCCAAACCCGGACGATCGGCAATGGAATAAGCCACATAACCGGCAAATACCGCAATCATCAATTTAAATGCGGCACCGCCACCGATTTCCATTAACGCCGTCGGTAAACCGCCCGCAATACTCGGATCTTTAAAAGCATTCGGTCCGAACATAAACGAAATGGCAATTAACAAACCGCCGGCAACCACCAGCGGCAACATGTGAGAAACGCCGGTCATTAAATGTTTATAAACGCCTTTTTTCTCCCCTTGTGCCGAATCCTCGGCAGAGGATTTCGCTTCGCCGCCGTCATAAATTTTGGCTTCCGCAAAGGCTTTGCTGAATTCCTGTTCGGTTTTTTTCAACGCCAGACCGGTAGAGGTGCGGTACATCGGTTTGCCTTTGAATTTACTTAAATCCACGTCGATATCCGCCGCCACAAACACTAAATCCGCCGCCGCTACTTCTTCCGGCGTAATCGGATTGCCGGCGCCCACCTGTCCGCGGGTTTCGACCCGAACGTTCCAGCCCATTTTTTTACCGTAAGCTTCTATCGCTTCGGCAGACATAAAGGTGTGGGCCACGCCCGTCGGACAAGCGGTAACCGCCACGATATTTTTGCCGCCGTCGGCTGCAGGAGCTGAAACGCCGGCCGGGGCGACATAATCCGTCGCCTCGGTTAAGGCGCGTTGTACGGTTTGTTCCGGTGCGGTTAAGGTTTGTTCCGGCTCCGCCAAATAGACTTTTTTGCCCTGAAGTGCGGTCAAATTTGGCAAAGTTTTTCCGAAAATAATCGCCACATCCGCTTGTTCGGTATTATCCACAATTTGATGATTTTGGGCTTTCGCCGCCGCTGCAATCACTTGCTTTAATAAAAAAGCTTTTGCGTTGCCGAGTTGAGATTGAGTCAGAAAAATGTTCATCGCGTTATCCTTCAATCGTTGTAATTTTAACGTTGGCGAGAATCGGTTCGAGTAATGCCCGATCACTGACCCCCACATTGCTTTGCGATACGGCAAAGGCAGAAACCGCACTGGCAAACGCCAACGTTTCCTGTTGCGATAAGCCGTTCACAATACCGTAAATCAGCCCCGCCACCATGGAATCACCCGCGCCGACGGTACTTACTACATTTTCACATTTTGGCGGTTGGGCACGAACGACGCCCTGTTCGCTCAACCACAGCGAACCGTCGGCTCCCATGGAAATAATGACGTTGGCAATGCCTTGCATCCGTAATTTTTTCGCGGCCTGGATAATTTCATCCAAGCTGTTCAGACTGTGCCCGATCCAGGCTTCCAATTCGCGGTGATTCGGTTTTACTAACCAAGGACGGGCACTCAAGCCTGCGGTTAAAGCGGCATTGGAGCTGTCCAACACCACTTTCACGCCGGCCTGATGCAATTGACGTAACCAATCGGCAAACAATTCCGGCGTGACGCCGCGGGGAAGACTGCCGCAGACTGCCACAATGTCGAAGGCTTTGCAATAATCCAGGGAATCCGCCACAAATTTCTGCCAATCCGCTGGCGAAATGCAATAACCCAAGAAATTTAAATCGGTCACATCCGCTTCCGTTTCGGTAATTTTTACATTAATTCGGGTTTTGCCCGCCACGCGTTGGAATTTATCTTCCAAGCCCACGGACTGAAAAAGATATTCAAAATCACCGACGTTATCTTCGCCTAAAAAACCGCCGACAGCAACGCTGACACCGAGATCATTCAGTACTTTCGCCACATTAATGCCTTTTCCGGCGGGGAATAAGCCCAAAGTTTCCACCGTATTGACTTCGCCTAATTCAATACGTTTTAAACGCCCGACCAAATCGTAAGCGGTATTTAAGGTGATAGTTGCTACTTTCGCCATGATTATTCTCCCAAACCCGCCGCAATAACCGCACCGATACCGTCGATTGCCTGTTGCGCTTCTTCGCCTGTGGCGACAAAGCGTAAACGATGCCCTTTAACGGCGCCCAACGCCACAATCTTCATCAGACTTTTCGCACTGACCAATTGCGTATTGCGATCAAGATTTTGCACCGCTACGGAAGCGTTATATTTTTTTACTTCATTGACTAACACCGCACTCGGACGAGCGTGCAAACCATGTTCGTTATTTAATACGAAAATACCTTCGGCGCCCTCATTGGATTTTGCTTCGTTTTTCTCCGTCGCACCGACTGTCGATTCCGCCGGCACCACTTCAATAGTATCCGGCTCCGCCGGCGGCACGGCGGACACGCCTTCACCCAAACCTTCGGAAAAGGCTTTTGCCAAGGCATCCATTGCCTGTTTGGCATCTTCCCCTTGGGCGACAAAACGTAAACGATGATTTTTAGTCGCACCGAGACCGACTAATTTCATGGCACTTTTCGCGTTGACCGCCAAGCCGCCGCGAGTAAGATTTTCAACCGTAATTTTCGCCTCGAAAGATTTTAAGGTGTTGACCAAAATCGTACTCGGACGGGCATGTAAACCATGCTCGTTGCGTAACGTAAAGGTTCCGATCACCGTACCTGCGGCTTGCGCCGGTTTCGCATTCACGACCAATTCTTCGCCGTTCAAGGCCGCAAGAATTTGTTCCTGAGAACCGGTTAATAGCTGTTCCTGCACGTTCGCATCCAGCAAACGCGCTAACGTTTCGTTCACTGCGTCATCTTTAGCGGCGACGGTTAATACCGCCCGCACGGTTTTTCCGTTATGTTCGAACGCATTACGCGCCCGGCTGAAGGCCAGAGCGTTTTTCACGTTACCCGCAGCGCTGTCCGTTAACCACAAGCCATTGCCTAAAGGTAATGCCGGCGAACCGATGACGTCAGAAACAAAACTATTTTCGACCGCACTTTGTTCCTGCAATTTAGCTGCGTTAATGGCGGTTAAGGTAAGCAAACTGGCGGTGTCGACATCTAAGCTGATCGTTTCAGCTTTCACCGAAAAATTTTCCGCTTCGCCCATGAGAATCGCACGGAATTTTTTTACATCGTCCAATGTCGCTAATTCGGCCGCTGTGTCTTCATCACCCAAAACGTGCGTCAACTGGCGCAATAACGCCAAATGCTCGTCCGAGCGGGCGGCAATACCAATCACCACATAGGCTTTATTACCTTCGCCCCATTCGACGCCTTGCGGGAACTGGAAGACGGCAACGCCGGTATTTTTAACCAAACCGCGGGTTTCCAAGGTTCCGTGCGGAATGGCAATGCCGTTACCCAAAAAGGTGGAAGTTTGCTGTTCACGTCCTAACATGCCCTGTAAATAGCCGCTTTCCACATAACCTGCCTGTTCCAACGCAGCAGCAGCCATTTCAATGGCTTGTTGTTTATCCGTCGCCTGAGCGGCGAGATGAATGTTATTTTCAGGTAAATTGAACATTCTGCTGTCCTTTTGTTGAGTGAAAAATGAAAAAGGCTAAAACGACAAAAGTGCGGTCGTTTTAGCCTGAGTTTTTTTACTTACACACGCCCAGTAACTGTTCCGAGCCTTTGCTGATGTACTCGTCGTTCTCGTTACGCGCCTTGCCTTTTTTCAGATCAAGCATGGCGTCATAAATCCCTTGCGTCATGCTCGGACGGTCGATTTTCGACCAACAATCTTTACTCAAACGGGTGAAATTGTTCTGTAAGTCCGAAGCGAACACCACACCGCTGTAATAAGCGTGAACATTGCTGTCGATGCCCGACGAAAGCTTGGCTCTGATTTGTTCAACCGGCACCAAAATACGATTGCGGTTCCAATCATTCACGCCGCTGGCAAAGTTGTTTACATCATAACTGTCGTTGATCTGCCCTTTATAAGTTTGCACCGTAGAAGCATAAGCGACGGCGTAAGATTTCTGATCAATCTGATCCTGCTCCAAATCAATTACGGGTTTGCTGTTGCCCATAAACGGCACATAATCCGAAATGGAAGAACAGGCGGCTGTCATCGCGATTAACGCGGCTAATGAAAATTGCTTAAACATAAATACCCTTCGTAGCAAGTAAAAAAGTGTCGTTAAAGCATTATACTGAATTCTGTGTAAGAACAAAAAACGTTTTTTCCGGAAAATTCTTCTGTTACAATTAATCCATAGTTATTTACTCAGGAATTAAAATGTCATTTACCGAAATTACGCCGGAGCTGGCGTGGAACATGATGCAGACGAAAAACGCCGCGTTGCTTGATGTGCGCGATGCCGCTCGTTTTGCTTATAGCCGGGCGCAAGGCGCCTTCCATTTAACCGACCAAAGTTACGGTCAATTTCAGGACATTTACGATTTTGATCATCCTATTATCGTCAGCTGTTATCACGGCGTAAGCAGTCGCTCGGTGGCCGCCTTTCTGGCGGAACAAGGCTACGACAACGTGTACAGCGTCATCGGCGGTTTTGAGGGTTGGCAACGTGCGGGCTTGCCCATAGAAACGGCGTATTAAGTCAGACCGAAATAACCGATCGCCAATAAAACACCCCAAAAAACGACCGCACTTATCCATAGCGCAACCTTGGCTTTCGCAGGATTCCGCCGATTCATTTTGAATAAAATACGAGCCGCCAATGCAAATACAAAAGGATAAATCCAAAACACCGACGCCATAGCAACCGGATTCGATAGAGTCGGATTTTCCAAAATCGCCGGCGACAACAACAATGCCAGCGGCCATAACAAAATCGGCAGACAAAAGCCCGCCAGCGCCCATGAAAACCGGCTAAATCCTGAATTTTCCTTTTCCATCCTGTTCCGCTTCTTTATAATGGTTAAAAATACATTGACGAGGAATATAGCAAATGCAGCGTTTATTTGGAACCGAAATTCACAATTTAGCCTGGGGATTTCGCGATTACGTGCGCGCGCAGTACCATGTGGAATTGATTTTGCGTTCGGAACCGGATGCGCGCGGTGTGGAAATTCTGAACGTTTATCTGCCGAAAAATTCGCCTCACGCGCACATCATTCAACAAGAAACCGCGCGCTATTTAACCAATCCTTTCGATGCGAAATATCATCAGGCAAGCTGGACTAACGGGGATACCCAAGCCGTCAGAATGACCGCACCCGACCTATCCTGGTCGCAGACGTTAATGAACTGGCGCCAGATAAAATTTACCGTTTTTTTGACCGCACTTTGTCTTACGGTTTATCTGTTTGAAATCATGGGTTACGACCAATCCATTATGTTTTTCGCGCATTATCCGGCGGAATTCGGCGAAGATCAGCAACTTTGGCGTTATTTCAGCCATACTTTAGTCCATTTATCCCCCTTACATATTTTATTTAACCTATGCTGGTGGTGGATTTTCGCCGGCGCTATCGAACGTCATTTAGGCGCTTTCACACTGATTACGCTTTATTTTTCATCCGCTATTATCAGTGGCGCTGCGCAGAATTTTGTCAGCGGACCGGCGTTTTTCGGCTTATCCGGCGTGGTTTACGCCGTAATGGGATTTGTATTCGCCGCCGACAAATTCGGCAAAACACAGGGAACCCTGTTGCCGCAAGGTTTCTTTACTATGTTGATAATCGGGATTTTGTTCGGTTTTGTCAGCCCTTTAATCGGGATACAAATAGGCAATACCGCGCATATTTCGGGGCTCATAACCGGATTAATTTACGGTTTTCTCTACGCAAAGACTAGGCAAAACCGCGAAATTCCACTAAAGTAGGGAAAATTTGGTTTCAGGTTGGGAAATTTTATGAAACAGTCTATTCGTCATAATAAAATTGTTACGCTCGTCATGCAAAAAGGTTACATCAGCACGGAAGAGCTCGTCACCTTATTAGATGTTAGCCCGCAAACTATCCGGCGGGATCTCAATGAATTGGCGGAAAATAATCAAATCCGCCGCCATCACGGCGGCGCCGCCTCTCCGTCCAGCTCTGAAAACAGCGATTATTTAGATCGCAAACAGTTTTTCTCACAAGAGAAAAATCGTATTGCCGTCGAAGTAGCGAAAACCATTCCGAACGGCGCATCGCTTTTTATTGACATCGGCACCACGCCGGAAGCCGTCGCTAACGCCTTGCTGAACCACAGAAATCTCCGAATCGTCACCAACAACCTCAACGCCGCCCATATTCTTATGCAAAACGAAACCTTCAACATTACCGTTGCCGGCGGTTCGTTGCGGCAAGACGGCGGCATTATCGGTTCGGCAACTATCAGTTTCATTTCCCAATTCCGCTTGGATTTCGGGATAATCGGGATTAGTAGTATTGATCAGGACGGTTCCTTGCTTGATTATGATTTCCATGAAGTGCAAGTGAAACGAACAATGATCGAAAGTTCCCGCGTTACCTTGTTAGTCGCCGATCACTCAAAATTTAATCGTACCGCAATGGTTCGTTTGGGCGAAATTAATGATGTGGATTACTTCTTCACGGACACGCCGTTACCGATCTCGGTACAGGAAAAATTAGACGCCGACAAAGTAAGCGTTAAAATTTGTCGTTGAGCTGTTTGGGAACTAGCTTCACAAAAATGCAAAACTAAACTTAAACCGCAACAGAAATTCGACATAAAAGTGCGGGAGAAATTTCATAAGAATTTCCGCCATAACACAAAAATAATTGATAAAAGTTTTCTCTCTACAAAAGGTCATCAGTGAATACTTCAAAAAGAAGGATCAGCTCGTATTCAATCTATCTTTGTGTGTCAGTCAGTACAAAAATATTCTTCATACAAGAAAATAAAAAAGGTACCTTTCGGTACCCTT
>NZ_JARQTO010000013.1:0-25628 GCF_029577735.1 Exercitatus varius
GAAAGCCCTAATGTAAGGGCGGATTTTTAAACTATCCTAATGTAAGGAAAAATTATGCAAGAACTTCAAGAATATGCAAATGCCCTAGTATTGGCATTTGAAACAAAAACACCTATTAAAGGCAAAGCCTTTAAAGTGTGGCAATGGCGTATTATTTGGCAATACGTCAGACTTGCACAACAAGCCAAAAAATCGGGCATTTTCGGAACAGTTCAAGTTTTGAATGGTTACGAAATTAAAGAGCAAAAGGCCGAAATTAAACCTTTCAAGGTTGAAAAATAACACAAAGCCCCTGAAAAGGGGCTTTTTTGATTTTCTCGCCGTGGCAATTTTGTAACTCCATTGAGGACTTACAAAATTGCAGCAGTCTAACGCCTGCTGTTCGGTCTCTTCGGCTTTACGGCGTACTTCTTTAAATCCGCTTTCATTGTTTCTAGTAGTTTATCGTTGTACTCCTTGTTGATAAGGTTGCTATAGGCTTTTATCAAAGTCCATAGCAAACCAAGATAAGTGATAGAAATAATTAAGCTACTATAGGCTGGCGATAATTCGATATAAAGTAACTGATAAAAAATGGCTGAAATTGCCGTTGCTGATAGATAAAATTTTTGTTCTCTCTTGTAGCAAATCCACATCAAAAACACCGCCGAACCAATGCAGGCAAGGTTTAAAAGTAACATTAATGCTTTCAAAATCCCCCCTTATTGTCTAGCTTTTAGTTCGTTATCAATCGATTCAATAACGATTGATTGCACTCTTTCAGCGTCTTTCGGTGAAAAAGTTTTGCGGACTTGCTCAAACCCTTTAAACAGCCCCATTTGATAGGCGACTTCTTTAGAGTTGCTTGTTGATTTATGTACAGTGAACAGGGTTAGCCCTGCAATAGCGATATTTATTGCGGTAAACGCCAAAATCAAGGCGTTTATTGGGCTTTTAGAGGCTTTTTTCGGTTCAACTGTTGGGGTAGCGATTTTAACACTTTCTAGGGCGGTCTTAATTTCTTCAAGTTTTTTGTCAATAAACGTGCTGAAATTTGCAACAATTTGATTATTCAGTTCAAAAACTTGAGAACTGAAATCATTTTTGAATGAATTCAGTTCGCTATCAAAAGCTTCGCTAATGTTGCTAATCGTTTCGCCCAAGGATTCAATTCTATCATCAAGCGTATAACTTATGCGTTTTGGCAATTCGTTCAGGGCGTTGGTTATCATTGTTACATAATAATCCATTACGTTTTTTTGTGTGAGAACAACGGCGAAAATAGGGTCATCTACGCTTAATCTTACTTTCAATTTGTCAAAACTATCTAAAATTACGTTTCTGATAAGTAAATCAAATTCTTCATCGCTGATCCCAAAACGCTCTTTTATTTCTGTTCGTTTTTCTTCAATGGTTGCCGTGAGTTCTTTATTTGTGTTGCCGGTTTCGTTAATTTCGGTAGTCATAACAGTTCCTTTTCTTTCTTTTGGGGCTTCCCCTAGCGTTGCTAGGGTCGGGCTATATTTTTCGGCTTCAATCTGCAGCAAGCTTTGATTTCAGCTCGAAAAACTCAACCACAAAAGCAGCCAAAACCGCTTTGCTCCTTTTTGGCTGCTTTTGTGTTTTCGCCCATTCGGGTAACTATCCCTAAGCCCAAAAAGAACGTGCTTAATGCACATTCTTTTTCACTTATTCGGGCGATTTTTCGCCTTGATGTTCTTCCACGTCGTAAAGGCGATCTAATTGCTCATATACTTCATTAAAGACTTTTTTCAAGCGGTTTTTTGACATTAAGCCAAATTCACTGCTTTTTTGAGCTTCTTCATTCGTGAGACGTGCTTTAGTTAATTTTTCAAGATCGTCATTAAATGCGTCAGAATTACGATTTATAATTGTAATTACACCCGCTGTTTTATCACTTACTAGTTCTTTAGTATCATCAGGAATATTTACTGAACCTTGAAATTCATTTAACCAAATCACTAATTTCACATTTTTCGCATTATCTAGTAATTCGTATAAACTTACTAAACCTTGCAATGTATCGGCTTGAGATTGACCGCCGACAATAACGGTATGAATATAAACAGGTCTTTTTAAATCATCAAATAATGAAATAATATCGTTATCACCAATATATTTCATCATAGGAACAAAAGTAGAAGCGCCGTTATCAATTACAAAAGTTTTATTCTGCTCATTGATAATTGCTTCAAAAATTGCGTCAAATTTAGATTGAATAATTGTACCGTCTTTTAGTATTTCGACTGGAGCAGCACCTATTCTTTTTATACTTGCAAAAGAACTGTTTACAGGATCGGTATCAGCACCATTTAATTTAACTTTCTTGTGATCTAAAAAGTATTGAGCAAGCATAGAGGATAGAAAAGATTTTCCTACGCCACCTTTACCTTGTAAAACGATATTAACGCTATTATTTTTCATTTAAAGCCTCTTTTTGTTTTTTACGCATAAGTAACATTTTTACCCTATCATCAACCGCTTGTTGATCGCTACAGCTATTGTGAATGGGTTTTTCTTCTTTTTTAGCTAAAAAGCTAAAAACATTTTCAGATTGATTTTCTTCAATCTGTGTAATTTCTTGAGTTTTTTCTATCTGTTCGGTTTTACCTCCGCTTTCTTGTTTAGTATGGTTTTTTGCTAATTTTTTTCTAGCTCGATAGATTAACGTTTTGAAATGAGCAAAAGCCACTTCATTGTCAGGAAATATATTTTTATGAATAATACTGATGGTTATATTTTTTCCTATACAGCGGTTAATAAGCTGGATATGTTCGGTAATAATAGCTTGAAGCAAGCCTCTGCTTTCTAATCTATCTGTTAGATCTTGCTTCAATGGAGCAAGAATTTTCTCCAATTCAGATTGCTTCATTTTTGACCTCTCTTGTTGAGCAAGCTAAGTCTAATACAGTACAAGTTTTAAGTCAATAAGTAAAAAAGCTGTTTTTGTAATCTAATAGAAATCTGTTTGTAATCTTTTTGATGTCTTTTTGTAACTGTTATGAAGTTTGTTTGTAATATTTTTGAAATTCGTTTGTAATTTAATTGAAGTCTATTTGTAATCTAAGTCCATAAAGATTGCTGTGTTCTATAAATTATAGGCACGATAACGATGTTTACAAACTGCAGGGCAGTGTAGTAAAATCGACGTGCTAAAGGGGAGACCCCTTTAAAACCCCATAGCCTAGCGGCTAGAGCGTCCTACGGACGGGACGAACGCTGATTGCTGCTTTCAGGTGTATATCTCTACGAGCTAAGAGGTTTTCAAAAATGGCAAAGAATAATAAAGATATAGTAATCAGCTTCCGACTAAAAAAAGAGGAGTTTGAGCCTTTTAGAGAGCTTTTGGAAAAAAGCGATAAATCAAAATCTGAATTTTTCCGTGATATTTTTTTAGCTAAAGAAAAAAATATTAACGTTACCTTTAATGAGTTAAAGCCTTTTGATTATTATAACATTTTAAGAGTGGTAAATAAATCTGGTAATAATTTAAATCAGCTAGCAAAACATTTTAATTTTGCATATAAAGCAAAATTAATTTCAGAAAGTACATATTTAAAAGGTGTAAATCTTTTAATTAGTATTAACGAACATTTGAAGAGGTCTTTAAATGATAGCTGAAATTAGCGGTGGTAATAATGGAATTGCTGAATATTTAGAAAAAGGATTTAAGCAAGGTAGGTTATTTTCTCGCGATGAGCTGGATAATCGTATTGTATTAGACGGTGATTTAGAATTAACAAATAAAATCATTAATTCTATCGTGGATAAAGGGCAACAACGATATTTACATATAACACTTTCTTTTCGTGAAAATGAGGTTAGCCAAGAATTGTTAGAGTCTGTTGTAACAGATTATAAACAATTATTATTATCAGCTTATTCTGATGATGAGTATAATTTCTATGCAGAGGCACATTTGCCAAAGATTAAATCTATTCAAGATAGTAAAACTGGCAAAATGGTAGAGCGGAAACCGCACATACATATTGCTATACCTGAAATTAATTTATTAACAGGGAATAAGTTACTGCCAACAGGATATATTGATGATAAAAATATTAAAAATTTAATCTATTTAGACTCTATTCAGGAATATATTAATTATAAATATAATCTTGATTCTCCTAAAGATTTTAGCCGTGGGGGCGGTCATCATTCGGCGAATGTATTATCACGCATTAAAGGCGATTTTTTCGGCGAAAAGCAAAGTGAATTTAAAGCAAAATTAGTTGATGAAATTGCAGCAGGCAAGATTAATAGCCTTTCTGAATTTCAATCTTATTTATCTAATATCGGTGAAGTCAAAATCAGAAATAAGGGTAAAGATAATCAATATTTTGCAGTTAAATTAAATGACGATAAAAAGTTTACGAATTTAAAGCACCCTATTTTTTCTGAACAGGCAATTATTACAAAGGCGTTACCAAAGGCAGATAAAGCAACGATTAATGCTAGGGTTAAAGAATGGCAAGATAGAGTAAGCAAAGAGATTAAATTTGTTGATTTTGCTACACAATCTTTTCGGCAAAAATACGCTCAAGCGGATTTAGCTGAAAAACAACAATTATTAGCGGAGCGAGAACAAAACTATGAGCGAAAATACAGGCATCGAAATTTTCACGAGAGCGGACGGCAGAGAAATTACCAGTCCAACCTTGCTAACACTCAAAAGCGAAAATCAAGCGCTGCTTCCCGATATGCCGTCGGCGTGTCAGGTTTGTCTATTGGCAATGTGGTTTACGGAGAAAACCAAGACCACAACGGAACTCAAGGTATTTTGCCCGAGAATGAACTCAATCATTTACGAAACAGGCAAGCCGGTAACGATTCCACTCTGCGATGCAATGATTCAAGCCGAACAAGCGATGATGGAGCAGGAAAACGAAGGGATCGGCGGATTATTTCAAGCTCTGAACAAAGCAGCCGGGGAGCGAGTAGAGGAACTATCGAAAGCCAAGCAAGCACACGCACCAATAGAGGCGAGCTTTATACCGGAAGAGCCGATATTTGGGGACGGCATTCCGGCGTTTACCAACGAGGATATGATAATGCCATAAGTGCGAAAAAATCGCACTATGCGCTTGTTTCGCGAGGTTTACCGACACAAAGCTACAACCGCACTTTGTTTAATAAAGAGGAATACTACGCCCCGATAAAAACGCCGTTTGAAGCATACGAAGAAAATCTAGCTCAAAAGAATTCAAAAATTATTCTATTTAGTGATTCTAACGCACTTTCTCAATTAGTAAGAACGCAATCTAACGAACAGGCTTATCGTTCAGATATTGAGAGATTCAGGGAAATAAGACAACGCATTGATCCTGACGCGTTTTTAAGCCATTTAGAGCGCATTTATAGCATAAATCCCAAGAAACATAGGGTAAGTTATGCTAAAGACGGAAGCCCCCGATTTAGCGTAAATAAGCGTAATTTGAATGCTTCTGATTTTCTTACAAAATATCTTAATCTTGAATGGAAAGAGGCTAAGTCAGTTTTATCTTACATTTATGAGCAGCAAGCCAATAAAAACGTAAATCAAGAAAAACTAACCAGCCTAGAAATTCAGCGAAATATCAAGTCATTCGATTTTGAAGTTCGGCAATTTGAGAAAGATGTCAAATTAGCCCTACATAATTTGAACGTTGATAATCGTAATTTATATAGAGGTGAGAAAAAGCGTATTTATAGCCGCTTTTCCCACCCTAGAATCCGTAATCAGGAACTTGCAATAGCTTCTTTCAGAGCTATGCAGCGACAAGAGCGGATAGATTATTTCGCGAAGTTTACTTCTCATACGCTAGAGCGTGAGAAGTTTACTTTTCAGCAAAGTGGATATACTACTAAAGCACTAGAGGATAGCACTATGGCATTTAAAGACAGTTTAAACATTGCTTTAGGCAATGAATTCGGCAGAATTGCTTCAGCAGATGAACAAATCAGTTTTTCTGATAATTTCAAGCAGCAGCAGATTCTTTTGAAACGGCAACTTCAAGAACAACAGCGAAGCAAAGCGGCAGAAACTTCAAAACAAGAAACTCCGCAACGAGCCTTTACTTCAAAAGCTCTTGAAGAGGTAATGAAACTCAATAATTTAGGCGTAGCTAAAAAGGAAAATGGCGACATCGAGTACAAACGCTTATCAGACGGTAAGACTGTTTGTACCGACGTGGGCAATCAAATGCTCATTTCTAAAGAAATGCAATCGCCTGAAAATATTAAAACATTTTTAGAGCTTGCGATTGATAAGTATGGAAATGAGCTGAAAATTAATGGCAGCAAAGAATTTAAAGAAATGGTCATTGAATCCGCAGCCGCTAATAATTTACCAATCATTTTAAAACCTGCTGCTTTACAAGAACAGTTAATGGAACGCCGCAAGGAGTTAGAATTAGAAGCTAAAGTTGAATACCTTGATAGTGTCAGCAATGAAGCAGGTCAGCAGCTCAAAGCGGACGTGTCGCAAACAGAGGCTCAACAACAATCCCCTGAAACTCAAGTGGACGTGCCGCAAACAGAGGCTCAACAACAATCCCCTGAAGCTCAAGCAGACGTGCCGCAAGCAGAGGTTCAACAGCAAGCCCCTGATAAACAACACTCGAATGGTGTACAGAAAACCTACGATATTAAATTTGAGTTTAAGCGTGATGAAAAAGCGGCGAATGGCTTATTTAAAATTAAAGTAAACGGCGTTACAGTAGCCACGGCAATTAAAAAAGATCCAAATACATTAGAAGTTTTGAAAAACCACCCTAATTTAAAAGGGCTTTCAGATTCTCAAATAAAGAAAGGTATTATTGAAGACAACGGAATCTTGCGCCCAATGGATATGAAGCTCGACGCTAAGGGTAACGAAATTCAAGAGGTAAAATCGCAAGAACAAGCCTTTGAGCGATAACTACCGATATTGAAAACTGAAAAAGGGTATCAAATAACACAGTCTTTTGATACCCTTTTTTAGTTGAGCAACCGAAGCGAAAGAGTAGGGCGGTAGCTTATTTTTTTGTGGCTACAAATTCAAATGATACTTTCTTATCTTTCGTTAGTACAAGTTTTGCCTCAAAGGTTTTGTCTGTTTTGGAACTTACAAAACCTTTGATTTTTGCCGTCTTGCCTTTTGTTAGTAATGACAAAATTTGTGCGTCAGTTAGCTCCTTTTGTGCAATAGTGCGCCATAAGGTAAAACCACATTCACACGAAATAGCCTTACTATTTACTCTAAATTGCCCGTGGCAATATGGGCATTGAGGTATCGGCACGGTACCGAGTGCTGGCACAAATGTTTTACAATTCGGATAATTTGAGCAGCAAAAGAACATATTGCCGGATTCTTTTGCACGACGTAGCACCATTACACCACTCTTACAGACTTTGCACTTCTCGCCTTTTAACTCCAACTCAATTTGTGAAGACAGCTTAATTTGTTCGTCAATGAATTTTTCAATACCATCTAAAAATTCATCAACACTTAGCGTCCCTTGCTCGATTTCAAGTTGCTGCTCAAACCAAAGTGCGGTTGTGTCTGGCACAGTGATAATTTTCGGAAGTGCTTTGATAAAATCATAACCTTTTTGAGTGGGTAAAATCTTTTTACCCTGATAGGCGATAAATTCTCGTTCAAAAAGATTCTGGATAATGCTAGACCGTGTAGCCGGTGTACCAATACCGCCGTTTTCTCCCTCTCTACCTTTGTCTTTCTCAATTAATACCTTTCTTAAGGTTGGATCTTCAACGTATCTTGCGACCCGTTGCAAATCTCTCAACAATGTAGCGTCGGTATAGAGTGGTAGCGGCTTTGTTTTCTCTTTTTGCGCGTTGATATTTTCACAATTACCGGCATTATTTTCTTGTAATTGTGATAATAGCAAAAAGAGTGAATGGTCTTCATTTTCTCCTGAATCGTCCGGCACAAGTTTAGACCAACCATAATCCGTAATTTTGCTTGCTGTTACTTTAAACTCATAATCATTACATTGAATCGTTACGGCAGCAAAATCAAATTTTTTATCCGGTAAAAACTGGATTAGATACTGTTGCACAATTTCAAGATAAATTTTGCGCTCTTTATCGGTCATTTTATCAAGTGAAAAATCTGATTTTCCGGAAACAACCGGAATAATACCGGTATGCGCACTAACTTTTTTATCGTTAAATGCTCGGCTTTTTTGTGTCCGATCTGCATTATTAAACGGTAAGCCGGGAATATGCTTGGCGAGGAAATCAAGGGTTTTTGGTGCATCTTCAAATTGTTCAGTTGTTAAGTAGCGACAATCCGAACGGTTATAAGTGATTGCTCGATGTTTCTCGCGTAAACTTTGTGTAATGTTGAGCGTATCATCAGCCGAAAAACCGTATTTCTCATTGGCTCTTGCTTGTAAATCAAGTAACGCGAAAGGAAGTGGTGCAGCCATTTTCTTTTCTTCAACCCGACTACTTAGCACGGTAGCCGGTTGATTTTTACACGCTACTGCGATTGATTTTGCTATCGTTTCATCAGTAATACGCTTTTCTTTTTTGTCTTCGTTGTCGTCTGTTTGAGTGCTTATTTTATCTGTAACGATCAACTTCGCATTGAGTTTTTGTGTTTGAAAAGCAAAATCGCCACTTACATTATAGTAATAGCTTTCTTTGTGCAGCTTGTTTGCTTCCCAACGGCGAACGATTAGCCCAAGTACGGGAGTTTGCACGCGCCCAACAGTATAAACGCCTCTAATCCCTTTCTTGCGTGCTGCAAGAGTATAAGCCCGAGTAAGGTTTAACCCAAATAAATAATCTGCTTGTGAGCGTGCTAGAGCTTTTTTATACATACCCTGAAAATCGGCGTTATCCCTTAAATCTTGCATTGCTTTTTTAGCTGCTTCGACGTTTAAATCGTTAAGCAATAAACGTTTTACACCCCCTTTATAATGGGTATATTCAAGAATTTCTTGGATTAAAAGCTGTCCTTCATCGTCTGGGTCGCCGGCATTAACGACAATCTCAGCCTTACCTAAAAGAGACTCGATAATGGAAAACTGATCGGCTTTGTCTGGAGATGGTTTAAGTTGGAGTGGGCGCACTTTCAGCGGTAAATCCTCTTCTTTCCACTCCTCATAGCTAGAGTTTATTTCCCCCGGTTTTTTGAGTTCCAAAATATGTCCAACCGCCCAAGTAACGCAATAGTCATATTTGCATTCAATGTAGCCATTTTTCCGACTAATGATCCCGATAGCTTCGGCAATTATTGCCCCTAGTTGAGGTTTTTCTGCAATAACTAATTTCATCATCATTCCTTACTTCATTTGAAAAAGCCTGATAATGATCAGGCTTTATTTACTGTTTAGAACGGTATATCCGGCACATCATTAAATGCCATTGATTCGGGGTTTTCAACATTTTGCGGTTGAGGTTCTGATTTCGCTCCTGATTTTTCAAGTAAAATTACTCTCTCTGCTAAAATGTAATAGCCATATTGTTTTACGCCATTTTTGTCTTCGTAGTTGTTATTTTTTACTTGTCCGATTACCTGAATTTTATGCCCTTTATCAACATAGCTTTCAATGGTTTTCGCAACATTTTGATAGGCGCGGACTCTATGCCAATCAACCACATCTACATATTCATCTTTGCCTTTTGGCTTATAGCTATATGTTGTAGCAAGTGAGAAATCTGCCATTAAACCGCCGTCTTGAAATACGCGAATCTCCGGCTTTTTACCAACATTTCCAAGAAGAATAACTTGATTAAGCGATATTGCCATTTTTTACTCCTTATTTAATTTTGAACTTTCAGGGTTAAAGAACGTTGAAGCTATTTTGGGTTGTTTTGGTAATTTGAAATAAATTAAAACCAGTAATAAGGCGATTATGCCCAAAAGTAATGTTGTCATTTTGATACTCCTATTTTAGCCAGTATTTCCCGTCCTGCATTTCACGCACTTGTTCTTCGGCGGTTACATTGCGGTTATAAATTTCATTTGAACGTTTTAACTCAATTTCAACGGCGTTATTTGTGCGTGATTGCGCGTCTTTGTTTAGTTGATAAATTACATTGCCGCTTGTATCTGTAACTGTTATTGCTGCTTTTGAATCAAACATTGTATTGGCTAAACATAGCGAGAAATTGCCGGATTGTCCCGTGGTAAAACTCGCACTTTCTTTCGCTGTGCTGCCTAAACGTGAAAAGCTAATTTTATAACGACTATTTGGGGCTAAAGCGTGTTCTGCTGATTTTACGCATTTTTTTGCATTATCAAGCGTGAGGTTATCGCTATTTTCGCTATTGAAAACAATAGGGTCGCTTTGGATAGATTTAGTTGATTCGTTCGCTTGAGCCACTTGTGCGGTAGCAGCAGTATCAATCCCCATTGCTGCCATTGTTTCCTTGTGTTTGGCTGTGGCGTCATCTATCGCTTTTTGATACGCTTTATCATAATCTTGTGGGGAAAAATTATTTGAGTCTCTTTTCAAACATCTATCAAGTCGTCTTACTCCAAAAAATCCTCTATCGCACGCACCGCGACTATTAGCGATTTTGTCTATATTCACATCACTTGAAGCAGGGCATAACTTTAAAAAGTCCTTACGTTTAGCGACGGTTTTATGCCATTTTTTAGCGCGTATGCTGTAATACTTTCTAAGTGAATTAGCACATTCACTAGGGCGTTCTCCACTTGATAAACAAAGAATAGCCTCACAAGCAAGGCGAGTATCGCCCGTTAAAAGATCTTCTGCGCCTTGCGGTTGAATATCTTGCGCAAACGTATTAGAAGCAGCTAAAAGCGCGGTAGCAATACCTAAATTTTTAAGCGTCTTTTTCATTTTCGTTTTCCTCGATTGTTGCGGTTGTGTGATTCAGGTTCAGGGGTAAATCGAATTTCATCTCAGGAATCGCCGGGATATTTTTGAGTGAAAATTCTTTACGGGCATTTAAAGCCGGTTCGTCAAAATAAATAATTTTATCGGCGATGAACGGGCGAACTTTTTCCATTAGCACAATTTCTTTCAACGCTACGTCCGTTTCTTTATAGTTAATTGTGCCAAGTTCAACGATTTCTTGCGGTAACATCAAGGCACGTCTATCTTCTCTAAAACTTACGTTTCGACTACGCTTACCGCCGGAATAGGTATAACTGTTCTCCTTACGTCTAACAGTTTTATATCCTAAGGTTTCGCTAATTCTGTTGGTTTGTTCATCAACTTCTTTAGGGGGGTAAATTAGCTGCACTGCACAGTTCTTACGGATATTATTCGCACGTTCTTTACCGTAAATCGCTTCAATTTGTGAATGGTCTTGCACAATAAGCAAATAGCGCACGCCGTAGCCGGCGGTAAAACCGATTGCGTCAGCAAGAATCTTAACCTCTTGCAACGCCGGAAATTCGTCTAATACTAATAATGTTTGATATTTTAGAACGTCCGGATTCGCACTCGGTAAAACTTGCGTATTTGCCATAATGAGTTGTGAAAAGAATAAATTGATCAGCTTTGAATACGTTATTAAACCGTTTGGCGTTAAACCAAAGTAAATCGATATTCTTTTTTTGCGCAAATCTTCAAAATCAAAGTCATTTCCGCTCATTGCCGCTCGGCACGTTGGGTTATTGTAAAGATTCATTTCGGCGTAAAAGCTCATTAATACTGATTGTTGCCCTTTATCGTGCAATTTAATAAACTTATTAAATTCTGCGAGGCTTGCTTCAGAGAGTTTTAAGCGGTTTTCATCGTGATCCTGAATTGCTCGATTCATCACACCTAAATAGCCACCTTTTAGACCGCCTAATTCAACTAATTTTGAGAATGTAGGCGTTTCAACAGGTTTTCCTTGCTTTTGGTGATGGGCTTCTATATCCATTAAATAGGCGGTCATTCCACACGCAAAATTCGCGGCTAAGTCATTCCACGGATCTCCCTGCTTTGATGGGAATATACTGGCAAAAATGCGCCGTATATCGCCGTCTCGATAACGTGGATCACGTCTAACATAATGTAATGGATTGTAGCGATGGGTAAATAATTTGCCGTCTTTTTCGTAACCGTCCGGCGAAAACAAAAAAACTTCTTGTCCTTGTTGTTCTCTAAATCCGGCGGAATATTCAAAGTTTTCAAATTTAATATCAACAACAACCACGCTATCCTCATAGGTTAAGAGGTTAGGGATTACAATACCGACCCCTTTACCTGAACGCGTCGGCGCAGCAAGGTAAACAAATCGCTGTCCGGAGTAATGCATAAATTTGCCTTTGTATTTGCCAATTAATACGGACGGATATTTATTTTTTGCCCGTTTTTTTGCTGTTGAAAGTAAGCCTGATTTCGCAACTTCTTGATCTGTTGCAAAACGGGCAGAACCGTGAATTTCCTCTTTGGGTTTCAAACCTAAGAGGAGTAAACCGGCAAAAAGTAACGGAAAAATGGCAATCAATACGCCGGCAATACACGCACCAAATATTTTCACTTTGGAAAATGCCGGAACATTCGCCATTTCTAAATAAGGAGTAAGGTCAAAAATTGCTGTTAATGTTGAATCTGCATTCACGCCTAACCATTTATAAGCCAGTATTCCGGCAAGATAACTGCCTAAGAATACCGTACCAATACAGCATAAGAATGCGATACCTAAAATCACAAATACTTGCTTTTTACTTATTGAATCAACCATAAAGCAACTCTAATTTTTTCTCTGGCTCAAATAAAATTTCCGTCATATAGGTATTTTTGAAGTAACAAATAACATCTAATGATGTGCTTAATGTTTTTTGTATATAGGCTTCGCCTAATACCTTTCCTATATCTGATTGCATAACAAGCGTAGTCAAGCGCGGAATCGTTGCTCGGGTATCATTCGCGTGCGTGGAAGTAATGCTGCCACTATGTCCAGTGTTTAATGCTTCAAAGTAGTTCCAAGTTTCATCACCGCGTAACTCGGTTAGGAATAAATGATCCGGTTTCATACGCATTGCGGATTTAATCAACTCTTTAGGGCTAATACCGCCTGTTTTTTGATAGTCAGAATCAAAAAATAAATGTAAATGGTTTTTGTGATACGGTAACGAAAGCTCGTGAACGTCCTCAAGGGTAATAATACGACGATCACGCGGAAATAAATCCGCATAGGTTTTGGCAAACGTGGTTTTTCCTGACCCCGTTCCCCCAACTGCAATTACGTTCAAATAGTGTCCCGCCGCGATTTCAAAAAAACGGACATAATCGCCCGTTTTTTGGCATTTTTTCATTTCTTGCATATAGTCTGGAATTGAGCCTTTTTGATAGGCTTCTGCTTCCTTGATTTTGTTAAAACGCCCCGAGTTTTGATAATCAGCTAGTGTAAAACGACTTTTTGATGGTTTTCGTAACGTGAATGAAATAGTATTAGCTTCCGTTGCAGGGGCGGTAATAATTTGCCCCCGTTCGCCGTCCGGTAATACAACCGACGCAATCGGATTTTTGGCATCTAACGTATTGTGTAAGCCACTAAAAACGGTTAAAGAATCAGCAAGGGCTTTTAAATTCTTATAAGTGGTTTCCGGCACACTTTCACTTTCCCAACCATTACCGCGTTCAAAAAAGATTTCTCCTCCTTGATTAACCGCTACCTCGGTTATGCCGTCCATATCTAAAAATTTTTGAATACCGACCTTTTTTAATAACGAGCGAGCAACGGCAGAACGGTCAATTCTTGACATTTCGTCCATATATTGCCCCCTACTTCACGCGGTACACATCAGAAAAATCAACATCACGCGCAACCAAGATATTGATCATTTGCCCTTGATTCGCATAGCCTGTTGGCTGAATGTTGATTGAGTTTTCAAGTGCGATTTCAGCCATTCGTCCCGTGTTTCTTTCGCTGTTGTCATAAACAACATTATTATTGCCGTTACGAGAGACAATTTGTGAACCTGTTGCGAGCGCGTCTTGAATAAATGAAAGTAAAATTGCCCCACCGAAGCGTTTACCCCATTTTTCGTCTACCCAAACATTAATACCGCTTGCCCCTAAGCTATCTGTGCCTAAACTGTCAATACGAATGCGAATACCATTCGGCGTATCAATTTCAGACCAGTTTATAAATGCCATATTTTGACCGGTAATAATTGCGGTTTTTTGTTCGCCAAATACTTTGCTTCCTCGCTCAATTAGCAATGTTGAGCCGTCCGCCGAGTAAATCGGTTTAGTAACCTGACAAATTAAAATGCTTGGGTTATCGGTAACTAATCTTGTTTGTAAAACACAAGGAATTTGCGTGCCGTGAATAAGCAATAATTCACGGTTTTGTAATTGTCTTATTGAGCCGTTGGCATAAGTGCCGCCGGCTAATCTATCGGAAATACCGTTTGCATTTTCGCTATCTTTGCCTTTACTTGCGAGGTTAAGAAGCCCAACCCCCCCTAATTTACGTTCTGCCGGCGAAATACCCGTCTCTTTTGGCTCTGTGGGTTGTTGAATTATTGTTTGAGAAACGGCGGTTTGTACTTCCTGTTTTTGTTGTGTTTCACGCGCGAGACGATCTCGTTCTTCTTGTTCACGGCGTAACCGCTCCTGTTCTTCGCGTTCACGGCGTAATCGATCTTGCTCCTGTTTTTCCTTGATATTTGCCATAATATCAGCAAGCGATTCGTCGCTAGATTGTTTCGTTATTAAGGCTTCATCTTGTTTTACTTGTTGCGCCTGTTCTTCTTCCGATGAACTCGGTAAGATATAAAACAGACTCAATGCGCCAACAATCGCTACAGCCGCAAGAGCAAGTACACCGTTAATTAAATTTTGTGTATTTTTCTTGCGTTGAACACCGTCTTCAATAATGTTACGACTTTCGGTATTATCATCAAGTGAGGCAATTTTCCCTTTATTGTCGTTATTCATTGATAATCTCCCGTACTTTTCCGTTTGTTGTGCCAATCATATTGCTTGCTTGTGGTCTCAACCGGTCTGTTTTCACGCCGGCAACTAAATCGCCTAAACGCAATCTAAATTCCGGATTGACTTCGTGGATCACGATATAATCGTTTTCCACGTGAGAATTAACTAATGCTTCTTTGCCGTCCGGTAATTTCTTAAATACCACCGGCATATCCGCACCCGGTCTGATTCTCATACAAGTAAACAAGCCATTATCCCAAACCTCTATAGGGAATAAATCTTTGTCGCCTTGTGCAAAATAGCGATAATTTTGTGTTGTACCAGCGCAAGGTCTTTGAAAAGTGTTTTGATGACGTTTATTTTCAGGGTAATTAAAACGTACCGACCAATCTGCCGCATTTCTACTTCTTACACTACGCAAATTAAATTGATAGGTGCGCTTATTAGTAACCACAACCATATTTGTATCTGGCTCAATCGCCGTCGGACGAATCCATAAGTTATTTGCTCTTAGACTTGCGTCCCACGCCTGCGGATCTCCTAAAACCACTCCGCCATCGTCGGCTGATACAAATTCACTCGGGCTGAATTGAATTAATGTTGCAACACCGGTCGCTACATTAATACGCGTAATATCATCAGGGTTATAAACAATGTTTTTAATACGTTTATCGTATGCCGTTCCTTTTGGGTTTGCTTCGCCGTGCGCTAATGGGGCAATAACACATAAACTTAATGCGGCAACTAAAATTTTTTTCATTATTGTCCCCCAGTGATATTTTCAGAATCCACGCGATAACTTATTGCTTCAAATCCCAATGGGTTTGCTCGGCGGTCTTGCTCTAACTTGATCTCTTTCTTATAATCAAAAGCAATCGTTGCAAGCCAATTTGTAACGGGATAAGCATTATCAGGTTGTCCGTTTGCATTTAAAACCGTTTTAGAAAAACGAACTTGTCCGATATTGTTAATAAATGACACCGATAAGACTTGCACACGAACCTTTTTATCTTCTTTGAATGTCAATACAGGGGAACGTTTGCTAGTGATATAGGCGTTATATTCACTAAATACGTTTGGCACGCTCATTAATTTTACTCGGTCAAAGGAATTTTGAATGAGCTGCCAATCGTATGATTCGCGTTCGATCACATATTGCGCTAACCAGTATTTATCTAATACTTCGCCGTAAGTTGTAGATCGAGAATCAGAAATTGGCTGCACAATATCAACCGCACCAGTATTGTTATCAACACGCAATACAAAAGGCTCTGATCTCTTTAATGGCGTAAGTCCGGCAACTGCGCCTACGCCAGCAAGTCCTAAAACCATACCTACTGCACCAAAAATTAAACCAACTCGCCCCATTGTTTTATGAAACTGTATGCGGTCTTCTTCATATTTGCGCTTACTTTTTAAATGCTCTTTGGTTTTCTTACTTAAATCTTGTCGCTCTTTACCGGATTCCGTGCGCTCTGCTTCCGCTTTCTTATCCGATAAGATTGCCTCTTTGTTTTGATTCTTGGCTTTTTTCTTAAACCACACCATAAATTAAGCTCCTTTAGATTTTTTGATTATCTTGATAGTATTGCGGATTATTAATTTGAATCCATTTGCCCGATGGCTCTTTTACTTTAGGCGGCGATGAACACGCCGCTAAAAGTATGCTTGTTGTAAGAAGTAAAATGAGTTTTTTCATTGTTAAGCTCCGGCTTTGCCTTTTCCGATGTTTTTTACTGCCTCTATACGTTTTTTCCAACGTTTAGGTAAGCTATCTGTTCCCGCGCCTTTTTGGGCGGCAGAACGTTTTCCTTGCAAGAAATTGCGTGCCGCACCATCACGTCCTAATAGACCGCCTGCACCTCTTAGCCCCATTCTCGCCAGTCCTGCGGCTGCACCGAACATTCCGCCGGCGGTAAATGGACTAATTCCTACACCGCCGGTCAAGGAAGAAACCAAGGTAGGAATCTGATTAAGTGCAAATACAATGATTAGCACAGCGACAAAAATGTTTAAATAATCAGATCCCGTTGCAACCCCTAAACGCGCCTCAAGGAATTTTGCAACCATTACGACCGCAGCCGAGTAAAGCACATTGAGTAAAATGTAGTTAAAACAAAGCCCCGTGAATGATTGAAACATATTTCTTGTTGATGGAAATAATGCAAACCCTACAAATAGCACGCCCACACTTAAAAGGAGATTTACCATTATCTTGGCAATCAATAAATTGACGGCGACCGCAATAGAGAAAATAAATTTAGATGATTCTAAAAACGCTATTTTTAATCCAACATTAAGTACAGGAGCTAAACCATCAGTAATTCCTAATTTTTCCCATTCTTTATAAACATCGACTAACTGTTTATTAAAAAGGGAAATAATCGTATCTATCGTAGTTGTGCTTGTTGCAGTGGAGTTTTTTCCTGCTATTGCTTGTGCCAGTTCATCTCCTGCGTTTTGTACAAAAGGGATTACATCATTGTAATAATATTTACTTGCCCCAAAGGAAAATGCACCAACTAAAGTAATTAAGGCTACTTGGTTTAAAATATCCATTAACACCACGCCACCTTGATTATTTATTTTATAAATGACATAAACCACATAAAGCCCAACAAATGCCACATAGACCGGTCTAACGCCAGTAGCAAAGTTCCCAGCCATTGTTGCGGTCTGGCTGCTAACTGCCGTAACGATTTCGGTATAAAGGGTTGAAACAAAAGAAGACATAGATTCTCCCAAGGTTAATAACCAAATTTTGCTCTAAAGGTTGCTGCTTTTTGACTTTCTCCTTTTTTATACTCTTCTATCGCTTGACGACGTTGTAACTCAAAATTACGTTCAAATTTCTTTTCTGCTTCACTCATTGCAAGTTGTTCTTGATCGTAACGGAGTTTTTCAATCGCTAACTTGTTCGCAACATCTTGCTTTTGCGCCGGCGTTTGTGCGGCATCTGCAAGGGCTTTTAAGTTGTCTAAGTTTTTAATTCGGCTTTCGATTTTTTTCAGATATTTTTTAGAATAATCCGTATAAGAAATGAGCTTATCGAATTGTTTTTGTACCTCTGGGTTATCGGAAACTAAGCTATAGGATTCTCGAAGTTGTGAAAGACTTTCGCCAGTTAAGCTGATCACATCGTTTGTTAAATCAGGAATCGAATTTAAAAACGAATCACCTCTTAATAAATCGGCAATGTTCATATTACCCTCAAAGCGGCGTTTGGTGTCGTTAGCAAAATCACGGTATTGCTGAATTTGCGTCTGATATTGTTGAATTTGCGTTTGTGCCGCCTCTAATTGCTGCTTTAATTGCGCAAGTTGTTGTAAATCACCAGACATCACCGCCGCAAGGGTCGCTCCATCAACGGTCGGAATACCGCCTGCAAAGGATTGATTAGCAGATAAAACGATTGCCATTGCAATGAAAGTAGGTTTAATGATGTGCTTCATATTTAGTCTCCATAGGGTTTATTAAATTGACTCGATTGAGTTACCGTTTGCTTGCTCAATCCGTTTTTGTTTCATTCTTGCTAAGAATGGGGCAATCCAGTCATTCGGATTATTTCCGTGAATTTGACGAATTTTTTCACACTCTATTTGTCCTTCCGTTGTTCCGGAAATAATCGGGAAAAACTCGCTACAATGGCTTAAATCAAAGTGCAATTCAGTTGAATACGTCCCCTGTTTTACCAACATTTTGCGACTTTCTTTGTCAAATCGAGAAAGAATTGAAAAATCTTTCTCGGTTAAGCCTACGCGTTTATAACCAATATCTTCATCATCATAGACAGCTTCCGGATTCGGCAACATAATCTTGGTTGGCGTTTGTTCTACAATCGCCGGGAAAATTTTGCATTGAATAGCGTCTGCCGGAGATTGTGAAACAAGTCCGATAAATTCGCCGGTTAATCGTCCTGTTTTTAACGTTTGCTTAATCATATCTTGCGTAGTTGGGTAATTACACGGCATATAAAATTCCTCAACGATTGAGAGTAAAAGCCGTCCAGATTTTTTCATCAGGTTTTTATAAAACAGTAAAATCGCTAAAATGGGTTCAGTTGCTGGGTGGTCTTTTGTTTCCAAAATAACCGTGGTATCAAAACCGATTTTGTCGAATTCATACGGATTAAATAAGTTTTCCGGACTATCTACCGTCCAAGCTAAATCGCCGTCGGTAAAATAACACCAACGCGCTAAACGGGCATATAACTCTGAGCTGGTCGGAATGCTTTGTAGCACTAGGCTAAAACGACGTTCTTTCAAAGGTAAAAGCATAACTGCGTCCACAGCATTTTTTATATCGAGATATTCAGTGTCAGAAACTAAACCGCGATAGTCTTTCGCACAACTTGCCACAAAACGATATAAAAACTGAAGTAATGCTGGACTAGCCTGTTCTTCTAATTGGAACGGATTTAAGCCTGTTGGTACACCGCTTTCAAGGGTAAAATATGTTCCGCCGTAAGCGCGGACATAAAGCTCTGTGGAGCGTTTATAATCAACAACGAACATTTGAGGATTAAAACGTTGTAAGAATGCTACAAGCATTGCTTCAAACGTCGTTTTACCCGTACCGGTTGCCCCAAGAATTAAGAAATGTCCAGCAATCATCTGTCCGATCACATTTTTATCTAATTCAGAATAATGGGTATTGAGATAATACAAGCCTTGTGTTGGCGTCTTTATCGGCATAATCGCCGAACCGTCGCCAAGTGGGTTAAATTCAGCTTTTCCGCTGAAAAAATTATGCAATGAAAAACCGCACGCAAGGGAGGTACTTGGTCTTGCACTGTTTACGGGGCGATGTTTTGAACTAGGCATTACACTTAAAAACGCAAACATTGCATCTAATGTTGCCCGCGACCAACGAGCCCCTAAACCTTTATCTGTAAACGCTGAAATCACGCGAGAACCATTTTGCACGGCTTCTTTTGCCGTGTTACCAAAAATCAACATAGCTGCTTGATAATCGCCAAAGGTAATTTCGCCAGTGCTTAAAAAGCCTTGCGCCATTTCAAGCTCTTCTAATTCACGAACAGCACTATCGCCGGCAGAGGTTAAACGGTTAATTTGTCGGTCAATTTGATTGATATTCTTTTGCGAAGTGGTAAAGATAAAAGACTGCGATAAAATGAACTCATAAGGTAACGTCAATAAAAAATCCCACATTCCGGCTTTCGTTTCCGCCGGATAGCCTTTTAATACATAAGCTGTACCGTATTTTGAGCGAGTGTTTGATTTAGAACGTACTTCAAAAAAATCATAGTTGAAAAACCAATCACTATCGCAAATCGAATCAATGACTTCTTCATCATTTAGTGGTAATGTTGTTTCATTTAAATTCAATAAATAGGATAAAAATTCATTATTCTGGCAAACGCTTAAACTCTCATTAACATCAATAATTTTTAAGATTGTACCGTTATAGCGTTTAATCATTGTGCTTGATAATTCAGCGATTGCGTCGCATTGTGCTAAACCATCATTTAGATCGCTAAATTTTAGAACGAACGTAATGTAATAATGCGTATTATAAAAATTATTATGACTTTCTTTAAATGTAGTTAAGTAGGTATCAACTAGGTTTTGCACAAAAGGCGATTCAAAATGATATTCTTTGTCAAAATGTGCTTTCTTTTTGACAATATGTGTCCATACGCCAAGGTTTCCGCCGTACTCTTTCCCTAAATTTAAAAAGAAATCATCGAGGCTGACAAAATAGCTATATAATGTTTGATCTGAAACTGATGTGTGAGATGTACCGGTTAATTCAAGCGTAAAAATCATTTTATCTTGCGCGGTAATCACATATTCATTGATATTATTACGATAATCCGGCAATAGATTTTTAATTGAACTAACATTTTTTAAACTGTCTGCGCGCATTGTATTTTTCTCTTCTTAAATCATCATCACTTGATAAGCAAATTACTTTATTACCTTGAAATAGCTTGATAAAGAATGCCCTAACCTGCCATTTAATTTGTGCAAGTGCATTGGGGTTGTCTTCACAAGCAATTTTCAGGAAAAACAAATACACAAAACTAGCAATCGGAATTGGCAAGGCGATACTTGTCATTTCATAGAAATTAGCAATCATTACGGAAAAAAGACTTACTCCCGTTAAAATAAGCGTTGGCATAAGCGGCGTACCAATCACTTTTACTACGGCAGGGCGATTCATTCCGTTAAACGATGGGTATTTTTCTTCCATTTAATCCTCTCTTCTTTGTAAGTATTTAAGGTGTTTAATAACACCTTAAATACTATTTGTTGCCTACTGAAAAATAGTTTGCGCCCAAGAAATACCTTTTACGATACCACCGGCAATCGCACCATACACGAATGCCATTGCAACATCACCCCACGAACCACGGTGTACAAATGCCGCACCAATGCAATAAAGAGCATAAATGATTGTGCAAACAAGAATAAAACCATAAGCCCAAGTTTTGACTTCATTTGCTTTATCTGTTGCCGCATCTAAACCTCCGGCATAGGCATTGGGTATAAAAAAGAAAAGTGCTGTAACAGCAAGCATTACCATTACATTTAATACACTCTGTTGTTTTTGTGTTAAGGTCATATACGTTTCCCTTAAGTTTTTATTTCCTGAAATCCCCAAATACGTCCCACGGTTTCGGCTGTGGTAGTGGTTGGGGGGCTTGAATTGAGGTTTGCTGTTGAATCGCAACCTCATTTGACGAAGAACCCGACACATCAGATTCAGTCAAAGGTTTAATTGCCGGCACTTTATAGGTTTTTGTCGCAGATTTATTGATTCTATCCACGTAAGAAGAACCATTACTTTCTTTCTTAAATCCGCGAATTTCATTTCCTGAGTAGTAACAAGACGCTGCTAAACGCAGTAACTCTTGTTCCGGCTTATTAGGATTGTTTTGTTGTGCCGTGGCATAGCAGTCTTTGAATATACCTGCTCCGGCTTCAATGTTTTTACACGCATTAAACATATTGGTTTTATCCACACCATAAGCTGCAAAGTTTTTACTATTTACTTGCATTAAGCCCACAGAGTAACTTTTATGCTTTGTTGGGTGGTTTTCTAATTGTTTAATTATATTTTGAGCTTCCTCCTCTGATTGAGGCTGTTTAAATTTGAATTTATATTCCTCCTTAATATTGCGATCATAAACAACCGCTATTGCATAAGGATTATGGCTACTTTCAACCTCTATTACGGTATTTAACGTTTCCGGTGCAATATCAGCCGCACATTGGGCAAATAAGCTAAATAACATTTTTGCAGATAAAGTAGACATAAAATAAACCATTGATTTTTAAATAAAAGTTGTAATTTAAAGCAACATTATGTATAATGTTANNTTTTATGAATAAAAAAACGTTCTTATCTTGCTAAAACAAATTTAATTTTGGGGTGCGGCTACTTTAGTGTAAATATCACCGTTATTAATTTGTGTATAGGTGGTATCTGTTATTTTTGCTCTAAGGTGTCCAGAAAGTTCATAAACTTCGCCATTTTCAACTTTTACAGTACGAACCACATTAGAAACTCTTTCTGTGCCATCTTCCCTTTTAGAACGAAAACGTTCGGTATATATATTCTCTTTTTGCGTTTTTTCTAATTCTGTAATAAAGGTAACATTACCTTCTTGACGCTCATAAATACCGCTATAATCCTTTAGCTCTTCTTTACAAGCAGTCAAAGATAAACCAAGTAAAATCGGTAGAATAAATACTTTTTTTAGTTTCATCATTTTTTATCCTCTTTGGAATTTTCCATTTTAGGGCTATATTTATTCGCTAATGCTTCTATCGTTTCAAGATTAGAGTATCGATCAATCATAAAGTGGATTACATCACTTACTCTAAGGATTTTTCCGCATTTTGAACCTGCAGCCAAAGCTACCTGTTCTATGGCTTTCTTTCGATTTCCAGCCAACCTTACCGTTGTTACGGAAGTTGTCATTTTAATCTCCTTTATGGCGACAAGCCACATCACTATTATACACAAACTAAACAGAAATAAAACATATATTTTAACTGAAATATATGTTTTGTTAAAATAGCTCTAAGGCTAGAGCCTATGAGGATTCTAGCAATAAATTCATTTAATAAAAAGAGTTATAATAGGCAAGATAAAGATTTTTTAGTGGGAAAGTCTAGATCCACTCTTGATCTTTCGTATATAGGGAGTAGAATATAGGAAATTTTAAAGTGCTGCCCTTAAGTCGAAAGGCTTAGAAATGCAAAAATTTAGACAAGAAAAAAGCACTGCTTGCAACAGTGCTTAGTTCTTAGAAGTGTGTTTTACGTTACCAGTCGCCAAACTATCTAACAGTGAAACACGATTAATTTAGAAGTGATTATACAGACTTCTAAAACCAAAAGCAAACTTTTTAACCATAAAAAGTACGCCTAAAGAAAAAATCGTGTTTTCATTGTTGGCTAGAGGAAAAAGAGCCAAGCAATGAAAAATCAAATCAACCAAATCAAATTCAAGCCGTTTTCGGCTTCACTTCTCAAGCGGTTTTACCGCTCTCAAGCTCCGCCTTGACCTGCGACCCTTGTTGTAATGGGTGGCAGGATTCAGCGACGACAGCATTACAACTTCTAAGCCGTTACTGGGGGAACTGAACAAAGCGGCAGTGGTATGAGTGGTCTAAATAATCGAGTGCAGCGTAAATAGATTGGGTTAATCCCCTTGTTTGCAGTGTCAGGGATTTTAGGCGGTTAAGGACACGTTCAGGCGGTAATAATGCCGTAACCTTAACAGTAGAGTTGGATTATTACAGGCTCTATCCGTAAAGCGACGGGATCGGCTCCGAGAGGAATCGGCGTTTTTGCTTTCGGCAATGCACTAAAGTGCGAATTTGCGTTCGTGCTTTAGGGTGAGTGTTGCCGTTTTGCTCTGAAATCTCACCAAAAGGAATGCGGACGATCCTTTTAAGATCTCTTTTAGCTCTTAGAGTTATGTTAGCTAAAGAAAAAAAAAGAAAATCAAAAAAAATTGTTATTGTTTGGCGATTGAGAAATTGTGGGAGGTAGGTTTTGAGTGTGGGTAAAGTTGTGAAAGGCGTTAGCCGGTAAGCTGTTAATAACTTGTGGTAAACTGCAAGCAGTTTTCCAAGCGTAGCGGCAAGTTATTAATGGCTTATTCATCAACTTTATCCATACGTCCCGTAGGGCAAAACCGTTAAACCGTCCACATTTTCGATTGAGCTAGTAAATAAGTATTTTATATTTATATTTGCAAAAACATTTGCTTTTTTATATTCTTTTATGTTGTGTTTAACATTCGCTTATGCTATTATGTGCTTATCGAAGTTAATCTACTGGAGGATTATTTTATGGGTTCGATTGTTCTTTTCGATAGCGTGAAAGGCGGTGTAGGCAAATCTACTCTGCTTGCTCAATTTGCGGTAGGCTTAAGCCAAAATTTCAAGGTTGCAGTAATGGATTGCGATCCTCAACAAAGCATTGAAACGTGGGCGGTTCGCCGTTTTTCTAACGAGAAATTTTCTCATAATTTCTCTCTGCTAGAGGCTGATATTGAAGCCCTTTCATCATATAAAAAACAGTTCGATTTTGTCTTAATCGATTCGGCAGGGGCTGATACGGAAACAGGGCGAGAATTGCTCTTAATGGCTGATGTTATTATTTCGCCGTTGCAAGCAACGCAAGCCGCTTTAGATACTGTGCCTAAGCACTTCGAGGTTATTGAACAAGTTGCTGTATTCAATCCGAAAATTAAGGTTTTCTACTTGTTGAATGATTGCTCTACTCACGCTAAAGACCGTGAAGCTGATGAAGCGAAAAATTTGTTGGCTGATTTTTTGAAAGGTAAAAATTTAGTGAAGTTGATTCCTGATGTAATTTATAGCCGAAAAGTGCTTAAAACTAGCTACAGCAACGGTGGAAGTTGTTTTGATTTAGGCAAAAATAAGTCAAAAGATGAAATTTTAAATGTGATCGGACAAATTTTCGGGAGTAAAAAAGTATGGAAAAATTAGGTAAATTAGACAAAAAAGCCTTTATTAAAGGGGCGGATAACGGCTCAATCAAGTCTAAAAAAGCAGTATCTGTAAAAGTACCGTCAGAGAAGAATAAAACGCGGCAATTTGTTCTGTCTTTAGTTGCTGAACAAAAGGCATTTTTAGACGAATTAGTAGAATATACTAAAGTTGGGCGAGGACAGCTTATTTATCAATCACTGCTTTTTGCAAAAGATAAGCCTATTTCACTTGACTTTATGCAAAATTACATCAATTTTATTTATGATAAACGAGCCGGTCAGAACATTCAGGTAACAAAAGTGATGGATGTTCACGATTCTTTGAAAGAATTAAATAACCATTATAAAGAATTAGGTATTAGCATTGGAATCAAAGGGGTTGTAATGCTTTATTTGTTGAATTATGCTAAAAATTATCTTGAAATAGATATTTCTCGTTTTGCTAATTTTAGTAAATAATTAAAGGGGTAATTATGCGATTTTTGCATAAACTTGATGAAATTCAATCAATTTATAAGTTTTATAGATTGTGTTTAAGCCAAAATATGCGGCAAGCCTTAATCCTTTATTTTGCTGTTCTGATTGGCTTTTTGGTTTACTTATTTAAAGCCTTTTGGCTGCGACCTGAGTTAGCTGATAATCTTTTGCTGATTGCTTTTCAGACTATAGTTGTTGTAAAAGGATATGGCTATTTTCGTGATGTCTTTTTAGACTTGCATAGCCCTGAATAAGAATAATCATCAATCCTTACTCCGAAAGTCTCTAGTGTTTGCTAGGGGCTTTTTTATATTC
>NZ_JARQTO010000014.1:0-3269 GCF_029577735.1 Exercitatus varius
TTGTTCTTTAAAAAATTGGAAACAAGCTGAAAAACTGAAGAGACTTTTGAGTCCCGAGCGAAATCAATCGGAATTGAAAAATGCAGATTGAGAGTAGAGGGATAAAGTGAAAGTCTGAGTAGTCAAACGGTCTTGAAAGACAGCCGAAAGGCGGATTGAGAGGTCGTTTAAAAAAATCTTGGCTGAACAAAAGCAGTCAAGTGTTTAGTTGAAAACGGACTTCAAATTGCCCGCACTTTGGATGAGGATAACTGATTGAAAGGGCGGAAAACATTTGAGGTTGTATAGTTAAGTGACTAAGCGTACAGGGCGGATGCCTTGGCAATCAGAGGCGAAGAAGGACGTGCTAATCTGCGAAAAGCCTGGATGAGTCGATAAGAGGCGTATAATCCGGGATATCCGAATGGGGAAACCCGATGGATGAAGAATCCATCATTTCATTATGAATCCATAGTAATGAAAGGCAAACCGGGAGAACTGAAACATCTCAGTACCCCGAGGAAAAGAAATCAACCGAGATTCCGTCAGTAGCGGCGAGCGAAAGCGGAAGAGCCTGTGTGTGATAGCGGCAGAGATAGAGGAATAGGCTGGGAAGCCTAATCATAGAGGGTGATAATCCCGTACTCAAAATCCGGGCTGTGGTACTAAGCACACGAGAAGTAGGGCGGGACACGAGAAATCCTGTCTGAAGAAGGGGGGCCCATCCTCCAAGGCTAAATACTCCTGATTGACCGATAGTGAACCAGTACTGTGAAGGAAAGGCGAAAAGAACCCCGGCGAGGGGAGTGAAAGAGAACCTGAAACCCTGTACGTACAAGCAGTGGGAGCCTGAAAGGGTGACTGCGTACCTTTTGTATAATGGGTCAGCGACTTATATTGTGTAGCGAGGTTAACCGAATAGGGAAGCCGAAGGGAAACCGAGTCTTAACTGGGCGTCGAGTTGCATGATATAGACCCGAAACCCGGTGAGCTAGCCATGGGCAGGTTGAAGGTTGGGTAACACTAACTGGAGGACCGAACCGACTAATGTTGAAAAATTAGCGGATGACCTGTGGCTGGGGGTGAAAGGCCAATCAAACCGGGAGATAGCTGGTTCTCCCCGAAATCTATTTAGGTAGAGCCTTGAGCGGACACCTTGGGGGGTAGAGCACTGTTTCGGCTAGGGGTCCATCCCGGATTACCAACCCGATGCAAACTACGAATACCGAAGAGTGATACTCAGGAGACACACGGCGGGTGCTAACGTCCGTCGTGGAGAGGGAAACAACCCAGACCGCCAGCTAAGGTCCCCAAGTCTATATTAAGTGGGAAACGAAGTGGGAAGGCTTAGACAGCTAGGATGTTGGCTTAGAAGCAGCCATCATTTAAAGAAAGCGTAATAGCTCACTAGTCGAGTCGGCCTGCGCGGAAGATGTAACGGGGCTAAAATATAGCACCGAAGCTGCGGCATCAATGGAGACATTGTTGGGTAGGGGAGCGTTGTGTAAGCTGAAGAAGGTGAATCGAGAGGTTTGCTGGAGGTATCACAAGTGCGAATGCTGACATAAGTAACGATAAAACGGGTGAAAAACCCGTTCGCCGGAAGACCAAGGGTTCCTGTCCAACGTTAATCGGGGCAGGGTGAGTCGGCCCCTAAGGCGAGGCTGAAAAGCGTAGTCGATGGGAAACGGGTTAATATTCCCGTACTTGGTAAAGCTGCGATGTGGGGACGGAGAAGGTTAGGTAAGCAGACTGTTGGATATGTCTGTTTAAGCCGGTAGTTGGGGTAGGTAGGCAAATCCGCTTATCCATTTAAACAACGAGAAGTGATGACGAGGCTCTACGGAGCGGAAGTTACCGATACCACGCTTCCAGGAAAAGCCACTAAGCGAAAGGCTTTACTGAACCGTACTATAAACCGACACAGGTGGTCAGGTAGAGAATACTCAGGCGCTTGAGAGAACTCGGGTGAAGGAACTAGGCAAAATGGCACCGTAACTTCGGGAGAAGGTGCGCTTACGGTACTTGAAGTCCTTAACGGACGGAGGAGAAGTAAGTCGAAGAGACCAGCTGGCTGCAACTGTTTATTAAAAACACAGCACTCTGCAAACACGTAAGTGGACGTATAGGGTGTGATGCCTGCCCGGTGCTGGAAGGTTAATTGATGGCGTAATCGAAAGAGAAGCGCTTGATCGAAGCCCCAGTAAACGGCGGCCGTAACTATAACGGTCCTAAGGTAGCGAAATTCCTTGTCGGGTAAGTTCCGACCTGCACGAATGGCATAATGATGGCCAGGCTGTCTCCACCCGAGACTCAGTGAAATTGAAATCGCCGTGAAGATGCGGTGTACCCGCGGCTAGACGGAAAGACCCCGTGAACCTTTACTATAGCTTGACACGGAACCTTGAATTTTGATGTGTAGGATAGGTGGGAGGCATTGAAGTGTGAACGCCAGTTTGCATGGAGCCGACCTTGAAATACCACCCTTTAAGGTTTGATGTTCTAACGACGAGTGGAAACACGCTCTCGGACAGTGTCTGGTGGGTAGTTTGACTGGGGCGGTCTCCTCCCAAAGAGTAACGGAGGAGCACGAAGGTTTGCTAATGACGGTCGGACATCGTCAGGTTAGTGCAATGGTAAAAGCAAGCTTAACTGCGAGACGGACAAGTCGAGCAGGTGCGAAAGCAGGTCATAGTGATCCGGTGGTTCTGAATGGAAGGGCCATCGCTCAACGGATAAAAGGTACTCCGGGGATAACAGGCTGATACCGCCCAAGAGTTCATATCGACGGCGGTGTTTGGCACCTCGATGTCGGCTCATCACATCCTGGGGCTGAAGTAGGTCCCAAGGGTATGGCTGTTCGCCATTTAAAGTGGTACGCGAGCTGGGTTTAGAACGTCGTGAGACAGTTCGGTCCCTATCTGCCGTGGGCGAAGGAGAATTGAAAGGGGCTGCTCCTAGTACGAGAGGACCGGAGTGGACGCATCCCTGGTGTTCCGGTTGTGTCGCCAGACGCATTGCCGGGTAGCTAAATGCGGGAGAGATAAGTGCTGAAAGCATCTAAGCACGAAACTTGCCTTAAGATGAGTTCTCCCAGTCTATAAGACTGTAAGGGTTGTTTGAGACGAAGACGTAGATAGGCGGGGTGTGTAAGTGTAGTGATATATTGAGCTAACCCGTACTAATTGCCCGAGAGGCTTAACTATACAACGCTCAAGTGTTTTTGGACGGATGGCATCCGGGGCGAAGAGAGGTGGTGAAGTCGAGTGAGAGAGAAACGAGACGGAGCA
>NZ_JARQTO010000015.1:0-11540 GCF_029577735.1 Exercitatus varius
CGACGCTGTAAATAATCGGCTCTTAACACTACACAGATTTTTTAATTTGTGTCGAATAAACAAACATAGGTTAAAAGCGTGCGTTATGGCGGAAGACGGTAAAAGTGCGGTCAAAAAAAGAAACGTTTTTTGAACGTTGGCTTTGCCAACGGTGGCGAAGCCATAAGTAATCGCATTGGCGATTACGCATAAAAAAGCAAAGTTTTTTGGGATGTTGCCCAGCCCAAACGGCTCCGTCAGAAGCGAGCAAATTTATATATCAAATTGCGAATAATTTTTTATTTGCTTCTTAGCCGGTTTATTTGCCGGCTAAACTTTTGCTGATTTGCAGGCAGCCTTTCCAGCCCCAGTAAATTCGGTGCTTCTGAATCAAGCCGTTCTCGATTTCCATCAATTCCAGAATATCGATTTGTTCGCCGTCGTCCGTTTCCCGCGGGTATTCCCAGACTAAAGTTTTGCCGTCGGTCAGATATTCGCCGGTTCGAAACCATTTCACCAATTCGTTCGGCCGGCGTTTGGTGCCTTCGCGAATGAAGCGTTCGATTTCCGTTTTTCCCCGTAAGACGCCATCGGTTTTGTCGTCTAAAATGGCGGGAACCAACGGGCTTTCAAATACGGCGTCTTCGGCATACAACCCGAGCAATCCCTCGGTATTGCGGGATTTTGCGAAGTCGTGCCATTTTTCGAAAATATCCTGAATGGTGTGCATTTTTCCTCCTTATTTTTTGAAAATAAAAAAGCTCATCCGTTGATGAGCTTTAGAAAACAGTCGGATTAGGCTTTGAACGGATCCTGCAGAATGATGGTTTCCACGCGGTCCGGACCGGTTGAAAGAATGGCCACCGGTACGCCGGTGACTTCTTCGATACGTTTCACATAATTGTGTACGGCTACCGGTAATTTATTGTAATCCGTCACGCCGAAGGTATTTTCTTTCCAACCCGGCATACTTTCGTACACCGGTTCCACACCTTCCCAGTCTTTGGCTGAAAGTGGAGCATAATCCACCACGTCGCCGTTCGGTAATTTGTAGCCGACGCAGATTTTCACTTCGTCAAATCCGTCCAATACGTCTAATTTTGTCATGCAGAAACCGGAAATTGAGTTCACCTGGATTGCGCGACGGATGGCTACGGCATCAAACCAGCCGCAACGGCGCGGACGACCGGTTACTGCGCCGAATTCATTACCTCTGCGGGCGATTTCTGCGCCCACCGTGTCAAATAATTCTGTCGTAAACGGACCGCCGCCCACGCGGGTACAATAGGCTTTAATGATACCTAACACATAATCGATATTGCGCGGTCCGAATCCCGCGCCGGTTGCGACGCCGCCGGCCGTGGTGTTGGAACTGGTGACGAACGGATAGGTGCCGTGATCGATGTCTAACATCGCGCCTTGCGCACCTTCAAATAAGATGTTGTCACCGTTTTTGCGGGCGTTGTCCAAAATCGTGCTGATATCGGCCACCATGCCTAAAATAATATCGGCAATCGCCATGACATCATCTAAAGTTTTTTGATAGTCCACCGGTTCGGCTTTGTAGTATTGGACTAGCTGGAAATTATAGTAATCCAGCACATTTTTTAATTTTGCCGCAAATTTTTCTTTATCGAATAAATCGCTGACACGCAAACCGCGGCGGGCGACTTTATCTTCATAAGCCGGACCGATACCGCGACCAGTGGTACCGATTTTGTTATTACCCAATGCGGCTTCCCGCGCATGATCCATGGCAACGTGATAAGGCATAATTAACGGGCAGGCTTCGGAAATCAGCAAGCGTTCGCGCACTTTCACGCCGCGGCTTTCCAATTCGCCCATTTCCTGCATTAATGCGGACGGAGAAAGCACCACGCCGTTACCGATTAAACAGGTTACGTTATCGTGCAGAATACCGCTCGGAATTAAACGTAATACGGTTTTTTCGCCGTTGATAATTAAGGTGTGACCCGCGTTATGGCCACCTTGATAACGCACGACGTATTTTACGCGATCGGTTAATAAATCAACGATTTTGCCTTTGCCTTCATCGCCCCACTGAGCGCCGAGGACTACCACACTTTTACCCATAATTTTATCCTGTTGTGTTTGAAAAATGATGTGGGTTACTTTACCCGTTTTTCGCTGAAATCTCAATGTTCAAGCCGGGATTATTTCACGGCAATTACGCGAGGGTGACCGATTGCGATGGATAAAGTGCGGTCGGTTTTGACGATGTTTTTCCGGTTTTCGATAAAGAAGCGCGAAGTCATCGCCTTTTCGCCCAGATTCAGGAAAATTTCGCATACCGAGCGATCGAAAAAGAGCTCGACTTGCTGAAGATTCGGGATTTCGCAGTAACGTTGCCCGCCCAGTTTTTCCATCCAATCCGTCTGATCCGTTTGCGAACGATCGATGCACAGCAAGTTGCCGTCATAAGACAGCGTCAGGGTTTGTTGGCGGTCGTTGCTGAAGAAATTAAGGCGGAAGGGGTGATTCTCCGCATTGAATTTCAGGTAAGCGCAGTCAAGATCGGGAATTTCTGTCTCACCGGTGAGGCTGACGGATTCAAGTGCGGTCAGATTTTGATAAATTTCTTTCGCCGGTCGCTGTAACAGACGATTGCTTTCTGCCCGCAATTCGCGCGGCAAGGTGAGCATGGAATGCCATTTGTATTTATCCGTCGGATAGGTGACATCCGGCAAACCGACCCATGCCAGCAAAATTGTGCGATTCGCCGTATTGGCGAAGGTTTGCGGCGCATAGAAATCAAAACCTTGATCCAGTTCCGTGATATGTTCGGCACGGAACGTTAAGCCGTCTAACCGCCCCAAAGCGTAGGTGGCATGGTAATTGTTCTGAAATTGATGAGCTTCGCGGGTTTTACCCTGCGGAGACCAGATAAATAAATCCTGATCGTCGATTTTCAGTAAATCGGGACATTCCCACATAAAGACGTTTTGATTGTCAAAGGCGGGAATCGCCAGTTCGCCAAGCAGACGCGGGCGATCGTCGAGATTATTCATTTCGAACACTACGGCGGTGCCACTCAGATTTTCCCGTTGCGCCCCGCAAATAAAACGGATTTTGCCGTCATCTGCGAAAAACGGTTTCGGATCGCGGAAATGTTCGGTATAACCCGCGGGTGAATTTTCCATTAACGGGTGTTTGCCGAGCAGATTTCCCGCTTTGTCGAAAACGGCTAAATTCTGGAATGGGACGCGTTGGTTATCGCTCGGACGGCGCGTATTGCCGGTATAAAAACAGGCGATTTTGTCGCCGACCGGCAGCGCGCCGCCGGAATAACAACCGTGGCTTTCAAATAATTCGTCGGGAATGAGATCCTGAGCCTGACGGTAATGGATAAAATCCGTTGTAGTATAGTGTTTCCAGTGTTTCATGCCGTGTAAGGCGTCGAAAGGAAACCATTGAAAAAATACGTGAAATTTTTCGCCGTCCCAGATTAAACCGTTCGGATCGTTTAGCAAACCTGTGGGCGCGGCAAGGTGATAAACGGGGCGAAAATCTTGATCATTTTCGACCGCACTTTTTACGCGTTCCAGTTCGCCGGCTTGCGCCGCATGTAAAGATTTGTATTTACCGTTATTGAAAATTATCATAAATAAAAAGTAACCGAAATTGTGAGGAAGTTCATTAAATACCGAATGCAAAAAAGGTGAGCCCGAAAGCCCACCCGAAAATTAATTCGCTAAAAACTCGGCAAGTTGCTGTTGATTCGGCAAAGCGGACATCGCGCCTTTTGCCGTACAGGCTAACGCACCGCAGGCATTGGCTTGTCGGATGATGGTTTTGAGCTGTTCCGTATTCGTTTGCCAATGCGGATTTAACGCCAATCCCGCCAGCAATCCGCCTACAAAGGCGTCGCCGGCGCCGGTGGTGTCTACCGGTTTCAGGGCTTTACCGCTGACGATTTCACGGTGACCGTTAAAATGAAATAATGCGCCGTCTTTACCCATCGTCACGATAATGAGTTTTTCCGGATAAAGTACGGTGATTTTTTCGAACGCCTCGTCCAAGGTTGCGCTGTCGGTTAGTAAGGTTAATTCTTCTTCCGAAAATTTTAATAAGTCCGCTAAAGCGATCGCCTGATTTACCACCAGCTTCATTTCGGCGACGGATTTCCACAGACTTTCGCGTAAGTTCGGATCGAAAGAGACTTTGCCGCCCGCCTCGCGAATTTTCTGCATTGCGCGGATTGTCGCCGTGCGGCTTGGTTCGTTTAACAAGGCGATAGAGCAGCAGTGCAACCATTCGCCCGCCTGAAAGGTCGGTAAATCATGATGGTCTAAGAATTGGTCCGCACTCGGATTCACCATAAAGGTAAAATTGCGCTCGCCGTTATCCAAACCGACTACTACCGTTGAAGTGCGATGGTCGGGGTCGAGGTGCATAAAATCCGTATTGACGTTTTCCGCTTTCAGCGTTTGTTGCATAAATTCGCCGAGAGGATCTTTTCCCACGCGCCCGATAAACGCACTCGGCACGCCCAACCGCGCCACGCCTACCGCTACGTTAGCGGGTGCACCGCCGGCGCATTTTAAATAATGTTGCTCGCCGTCAGGAATTAAATCCACCACCGCGTCGCCGAGAACCCAGATTTTGTTTGCCATAAACTTCCCCTTAAAAAACAGGTAAAAAACTGACCGCACTTTTTGTCTTTTCGCTGTAAAGTGCGGTCAAATTTCGCTTTATTTTACCGTGACACGTGCAAATTTACGCTTACCGACTTGATAAACGAACGTGCCTTGTCGTGCATTTTGACGAACGTCTTCCACTTTTTCGCCGTCGATTTTGACGCCGCCTTGTTGAGCGGAACGTATCGCTTCGGACGTGGAGGCCACAAGACCGGCTTCTTTTAACAGCGTAGCTAAACCGATTTCGCCTTCAAAGGTGAATTCCGGCATTTCGTCCGGTATGGCGCCTTTTTGGAAGCGGTTGATAAATTCCTGTTCCGCAGCCTCTGCCGCCGCTTGATCGTGGAAACGGGCGATTAATTCTTTCGCCAGTAAAATTTTTACATCACGCGGATTTTTGCCGGCTTTCACGTCCGCTTTCAGCCGTTCGATTTCGGTCAACGGACGGAATGACAGCAGGTTGTACCAATCCCACATTAAGTCGTCGGAAATAGACATTACTTTACCGAACATGTCGTTTGGCGCGTCTGTCACGCCGATGTAGTTGCCTAAGGATTTAGACATTTTTTTCTCGCCGTCTAAGCCCACCAATAACGGCAACGTGATGGCAACCTGCGGTTTTTTGCCGGCGGATTTTTGCAGCTCGCGCCCCACTAACAGATTGAATTTTTGATCGGTTCCGCCAAGTTCTACGTCGGCCTCTAAAGCGACGGAATCGTAACCCTGCAATAACGGATAAATGAATTCGTGAATTGCGATAGGTTGTTGATTGGAAAAGCGTTTTTTGAAATCGTCACGTTCCAGCATGCGGGCAACGGTATAGTTTGAAGCTAAACGAATCATACCTTCCGTACCTAATTGACCCAACCATTCGGAGTTGAAGACGATACGGGTTTTCTGCGGATCTAAAATTTTGAAGATTTGCTCTTTGTATGTTTCTGCGTTGCGCAACACATCTTCACGGCTGAGCGGCGGCCGAGTGCTGTTTTTGCCGGACGGATCGCCCACCATGCCGGTGAAGTCGCCGATCAAGAAAATTACTTCGTGACCGAAATTCTGGAATTGACGCAATTTATTTAAGACGACGGTGTGGCCAAGATGAATATCCGGCGCGGTCGGGTCGGCTCCGAGTTTTACTTTTAACGGACGGTTTTCTTTTAATTTCTCAATTAAATCCGCTTCGGATAAAATTTCATCAACGCCGCGCTTTAGTTCCGCGAGAACGGTATTCAAATCAGTCATGGGTTTTCCTAATGGAGTAAAAATAATTAGGAGGTTATTATAGTAAATATTGAGGAAATGAAAAGGTTTAAAGCGGAATCCTTAAGTTTTAGGCAAGAAAAAGGCGTTTCCTTGTGGGGGGAGAAACGCCGAAGTTGGAGTGATTATCTATTATTGTTTGAATGGCTCACATGATAATCGTTCTCAAATGTGGTGTCAATACTAAATGAAAATAATTCTCAAATATTTTGCAAGTAAACCTCTCAACGTTGTAATTCAAATTTTTTCAGCGCCTGTTCGAATTGACGACTCACATCAGGATGAACCGGCGTAAATACGGAAGAGCTAATTGCGATAAAAGAACAGACTAAAAATCCGGGAATAATTTCATATAATTGCGCCAGATCGTTCCAGCCTAAATAAGCCATTAACGGTTTCCAGCCGATAACGGTTATTGCGCCGCTAATCATGCCCCATAATGCCGCCTGCGAACTGATGTTGCGATTAAATAGGGATAAAATCACGATGGGGCCGAATGCCGCACCGAATCCCGCCCAGGCATAGGACACCAATCCCATCACTTTTGAATCCGGATTCTGGGCAATGCTAATAGCGATAATTGAAATCACGATAACCATTAAGCGTCCTACCCAGACGAGTTCCTGACTGGAAGCCTGTTTACGGATGAAGCCTTTATAAAAGTCTTCGGTAATGGCGGCGGAACACATCAACAGTTGCGCCGACAACGTACTCATTATCGCTGCTAGGATTGCCGATAACACCACGCCCACAAGCCAAGGGTTGAACATGAGTTTGGAGAGTTCAATAAATACTGCCTCCGCATTGCTTAATTCAATATTTTTGGCACTGAAATAAGCTAATCCGAAATAACCGACGGCGACGGCACCGGTTAAGCAGAATAACATCCAGGTAATGCCGATACGGCGGGCCTGATTTAGGGCGGACACTGAGTCAGCCGCCATAAAACGCGCTAAAATGTGCGGTTGCCCGAAATAGCCCAAGCCCCATGCCAGAGCGGAGATAACGCCGATGCCGGAAACGTTATGCAGCCAGTTGGAATAAGGGATATGAGTTATTTCGGATTTAGCGGTTAAAGCAAGATTGATTTCTTCCCAGCTTATATTGACTAAAACCATAACCGGTGCAAGCAAGAGTGCAAAAATCATTAAACTTGCCTGAATCGTATCACTCCAGGAAACCGCTAAATATCCGCCGATAAAGGTATATAAAATGGTGGACAAAGCGCCTAGCCAAAGTGCGTAGGAATAATCTAAACCGAGTAGTCCCTGGAAGAGTTTGGCACCGGCTACCACGCCCGAAGCGCAATAAATGGTAAAGAAAAACAAGATTATAGATGATGAAATAATTTTTAACGCCTTTTTATGCTGCGGAAAACGTTGGGCAAAAAATTCCGGCAGGGTTAACGCGTTGTTGTATTGTTCGGTAAATACACGCAATCTTCCGGCAACAATCCGATAATTGAAATAGGCGCCGACGGTTAATCCGACGGCAATCCAGGCTTCGCTGAGACCGGACAGAAAAATCGCGCCGGGTAATCCCATCAACAGCCAGCCCGACATATCGGAAGCGCCGGCGGACATGGCGGTGACAAAACTGCCCATTTTGCGGCCGCCGAGAATATAATCGTCAAAATTTTGAGTGGATCGATACGCATAAATTCCAATACCCAAAATAATAACCAAATACAAACCGAAAGTCGTATAAATCTGATAATTGTGCATAAGTCCTCCTTGGCATTATTGCTCTTGAATTGCCATCAATGAAGCGTTTCCGCCCGCGGCAGTGGTGTTTTCACTACGGGAAAATTCGTCGTAAAGCAAAGTTAAATCCTGGCTGTTTTGCCAGTTATAACATTTGAAGATGCTTTGACTGTGTTCGGCGAGCCATTGACGGCGTTTCTTTTCCAATGGCGTGAAGTAAATACCTTTTTGGCATTTACCCAATTCGGTTGAAACGCGAATTTTATCGTTTGTCTGTTTCGCCAAAGGATGAGACGGTTCGACCAAAACGCTGAATCCATTTTCTATCAATTTTTTCACCGCACTTTGTGATTGCGCGAGATCACCGTTCAGGATCGCCACCTCGCAAGGCAGGTAAGCCAAAGTATTTTTTTCGCCGGTAATACCGGGAAGCAATGGTTTTTGATTGCGCAGGCTGACGTCATCGCCGAAACGGCTGTAATAACCGTCCGTGCGAGTGAGACGCTGTAAATAGAATTCGCCGCCGGCTTTCGGTCCGGTGCCCGATAAACCGTGACCGCCGAAAGGTTGTACGCCGACAACCGCACCTACAATATTGCGGTTAATATAGAAATTGCCGCAATTCAGATGTTGTTCCACAAAATCAATTTGTTTATGGATTCGGCTGTGGCATCCGCCGGTTAAGGCATATCCTTTGGCGTTGATTTTTTCGAGCAGTCTTCCCAAATCTTCCTTACGATAACGCACTACATGCAGAATCGGACCGAAAACTTCTTGTTCAATCGCATCGACATTGTCCAGCAGGCAAATCGCCGGTGAGACGAAAGTGCCTTGTTGCGGCGTTTCAAGTTCTGCGTAATGAAGAGCGATCTTACGCATTTTCGCTTTATGCGCTTCCAATCGTTGTTTGGCTTCGCGGTCAATCACCGGTCCAATATCGGTAGATAGCAGACTTGGATTGCCCGGACGCAATTCCTGCATGGCTTCCGTGATCATGGTGTAGAATTTATCGGCAATATCTTCTTGTAACAATAAGATACGCAACGCCGAACAGCGTTGACCCGCCGAATCGAAAGCGGAGGAAAGTACATCGGTCACTACCTGTTCCGGCAAAGCGGAAGAATCGACCGTTAAGACGTTTAACCCGCCGGTTTCGGCGATTAAAATCGGATCATTGTCCGCAGCGGCAAGCTGTTGATTGATAAATTTAGCCACATCGGTGGAACCGGTGAAAACCACGCCGTCAAAAGGTTGTTTAACCAATTCCGCTCCGAGATCGCCCGCGCCTAGAACCAACTGCAACGTGGTCATCGGCACTCCTGCCTGATGCAATAATTTCACCGCGGCATGAGCGATTAACGAAGTTTGTTCGGCAGGTTTGGCAATCACGGAATTACCGGCGGCCAGAGCGGCGGCGATTTGACCGGTGAAAATCGCCAGAGGGAAATTCCAAGGCGAAATACAAAGTATTTTTCCGCGCGGTTCCGCCAGTTTGTCGTGTTCGGCCAGAAAACGAAGCTGTTGTGCATAATAGCGTAGGAAATCTACGGCTTCGCGTAATTCGGAAATCGCGTTCGGCAAGGTTTTCCCCGCCTCCAGCACGGCAAGTTTCATCAGCAAGCCGTAATTTTGTTCGTATAAATCGGCGGCTTTGTTTAAAACTTCCGATTTTTCTCCCGCACTTTTCTCGTTCCATTGACGATTATTCGCCGCATGAAAAATGGCGGCGGTTTTATCAATCGCACAAAATGCCGCTTCACCGATTTGCTGGTTTTGATTGGCCGGATTAAAAACAGGATTAAACGGCAGGTCTACATTTTCATCTAAGGCAACCAATGAAACCCCGGGTTCGACGGACGGCCGATTCAAATCCTGCTCTAAACGCGCTAAGGATAATTCGTTCACCAGATCGATGCCTTTAGAGTTTTTGCGATCAGAAAACAGATCCGGCGCGTTCGGTACGGCCTTATTCGGCATGCCCTGTGAATCGCTGTAACGCTTCCAGGGCGGCGTGATTAATTGTTCCGCCGGAATGTCTTCGTTCACCAATTGATGGACGAAAGAAGAGTTCGCGCCGTTTTCAAGCAGGCGGCGAACTAAATAAGCCAGCAAGGTTTCATGCGTTCCGATCGGCGCGTAAACGCGTACCTGACGATCGAAATTGGCTTTTCCGACGATATTGTCATACAAGGTTTCTCCCATGCCGTGTAAACATTGGAATTCATAGTTTTTATTCTGCCCCAGTTCATAAATTGTGCATAAACTTTGCACGTTATGGGTGGCGAACTGAGGATAAACGACGTCTTGCGCCGCTAACAGTTTTTTAGCGCAGGCGAGATAGCTGATATCGGTATGGTTTTTCCGGGTATACAGCGGGAAACCGTCCAGCCCGTCGGTTTGCGCCCATTTGATTTCACTGTCCCAATAGGCGCCTTTAACCAGCCGAATCATTAAATAGCCTTGTTTTTCCCGAGCTAAATTAATCAGGTAATCCAACACGAAAGGACAGCGTTTGGAATAGGCTTGTACCACATAACCGATGCCTTTGTAGCCTTTCAGTTCGGGCTCGTCTAATAAACGTTCCAAAATATCCAGCGAAATTTCCAGCCGGCTGGCTTCTTCCGCATCGATATTCACACTGATCTGATATTTTTGCGCCAAAAGAAACATCTGTTTGACTTTCGGATAGAGTTCATTCATGACGCGATCATATTGCGCCTGGCTATAACGGGGATGAATTGCGGATAATTTCACCGAAATGCTGTTCGCGCGGTAAATATCCTGACCGGCGGCATTTTTTCCCACGGTTTCGATAGCGGCAAGATAATCGTTAAAATATCGTTCCGCGTCCGTTTTAGTCATTGCCGCTTCGCCCAGCATATCAAAAGAAAAGCTATATCCTTGGTCAAAACGGGGTTTAATTTTTGCCAACGCCTGTTCAATATTCAGGCCCGTGACGAACTGTTTGCCTAACATACGCATTGCGCGAATGACGGCGTTTCGCATAACCGGCACGGAAAGACGGGTGAAAAGACGGGTTAAACCGTTGCTTAATTGCTGTTCGTTAAGTTGAAATATTTTTTGCCCGAATAATAAACCGTAGGCGGCGGCATTAATAAAAAAGGACGAGGATTGACCGAGATGTTCTTTCCAATTTCCCTGTTGCAGTTTGTCGTAAATTAATTCGTCACGGGTTTTCTTGTCAGGAATACGTAACAAAGCTTCCGCAAGGCACATTAATGCAATGCCTTCGGCTTCGCCCAAGGAAAATTCTTGCATTAAGGCATCCGCGCCGTATTGGTTTTTCTTGGCTTTACGAATTTTCTGAATAAGCCTCAGGCCATTGTCATGAATGCGCCGCTCTTGCTCATCGGTAAAAGTTAAGGTGGACTGGAGGGCGTCAACGGCGGTTTTTTCGTCAAGACGGTATTGAGCGGTAATCGCCCGGCGAGCCTCAGTGTAAGTTTTTGAGAGATTGAATTGCATATTGTTTCTCCGTTGTGTTGCATAATTGTTAAAATAATAAAAAATAGGAAACAGAAAATAGCTAATGCAGTAAATCACGCTTTTATTGTTCTGTGAGATTTATCACAAAATAAACGGGATAGTCGAGAGGAATTTGGCGGTTATCGGTATTTAACTAAAGTGCGGTAGAAATTTTTAATATTTTTTAGTAAAAATGCCATGGATTTTGATTAAAAATCATTTTTACGGCGTTTTGGCGTGATTAACGTTAAAAAAACTTCGTTTTTTTTATGCGTAATCGCCAATGCGATTACTTATGGCTTCGCCACCGTTGGCAAATCCAACGTTCAAAAAACGTTGCTTTTTTTGACCGCACTTTTGTGCCGTTTATCTGTTTGACGGAGAAAATATGACATATAACATCGGCAAAGTGAGTCCGACCAATCATAAAGAGCTGGCGGAAATCGACCAATTA